>NZ_JAFEVQ010000015.1:0-99218 GCF_020882855.1 Curtobacterium sp. GD1
GGCGTGTGTCCGCCGCCCCAACCGCTCCGACCACTCGCCGTACAGCGGTTCGGCCACGAGGCTCGCGCCGAGCACCTCGGTGGCGCCGGACACACGCCGGACCGCCGACCGGTGCCGCTCGGGCCCCGTGACGATCGCCACCCGCCGTCGCCCGGTCGACAGCACGTGCGCGGCGACGGCCGCCGACCCGGCGGCGTCGTCGAGCGTGACCGACACGTCGTCCGGGTCGGTCGAGGGCGTGAACGCGTACACGACCGGGATCGGCACGTCGATCGGCGGCCGGGCGTCGGCGGAACGACCGGTCACGATGATGCCGTCGACCCCGCGGGCGGCGAGCGAGCGGAGGTAGTGGGCCTCGCGCACGTGGTCGTCGCGGGTGTCGCACAGCAGCACGGCCATCTGCCCGGCGGAGAGGGCGTCCTCAGCGCCGAGGAGCACCGGGATCGAGAACCGGCCGAACGAGTCCGTCGTGATCATGCCCACCGTGTAGGTCCGACCCGAGGAGAGCGCGCGGGCCCGGGCATCGCCGACGAACCCGAGCTTCTCGGCGGCGTCCTTCACCCGCGCGCGCGTCGACTCCCGAAGCTGCCCGGTGCCGTTCAGTGCCTTCGAGGCGGTGCCGATCGACACGCCGGCGAGCGCCGCGACGTCGGTGATCCGGACGGTCCGCCCAGCGCGCTCCAGTGTCACGGCAAACCCCTTTCCGGATGCGGGAAACTGACCATGACTATACGCACGATGTGAGAAGACGCCCTTGCGCGCCTCCAGGTCGTGTCGTAACGTCCTCCGCAGAAACCGTTTTCCGGAACCACCACGGAACCGGACCCGGCCTGAGTCACATCGCAAGGAGGCGACATGACCACCACGCTCGCGACCGACAGCCGCGCGCACACCGCGACCCCGGTCCTCCCGACCGCGGACGCGCACCTGACGCTCCGTCCGCTGCCCACGGGCGACGCCCGGATCACCGGAGGCTTCTGGGCCCTCCGACAGGAGCGGAACGGCCGCGACGCGGTCCGTGGCGGGTACGCCCTGCTCGAGGCGGCCGGGAACTTCCGGAACCTCCGCATCGCCGCCGGCCTCGAGGAGGGCGACGCGACCGGCCCGATCTTCATGGACTCCGACGTCACGAAGTGGCTCGAGGCGGTGGCGTGGGAGTACGGACGAGCCCCCGCCGAGGACCTGCTGGAACTCCAGCGCGAGGTCACCGCCCTGTACGCCCAGGCGCAGGCCGACGACGGCTACCTCGACTCCGTGCAGCAGATCCGGGGGAAGGGCGAGCGGTACACAGACCTCAAGTGGAGCCACGAGATGTACTGCGCCGGGCACCTGTACCAGGCAGCCGTCGCACAGCACCGGGCGACGGGCGACACCGGGCTGCTCGACGTCGCGGTCAAGAGCGCGGACCACCTCGTCCGCACGTTCGGCGACGGCCCCGGCAAGGTCCGCGACGTCGACGGCCACCCGGTGGTCGAGATGGGGCTCGTCGAGCTCTACCGCGAGACCGGCAACCGCGACTACCTCGACCTCGCGCACTGGTTCGTCGACGCCCGGGGCACCGGCATCATCGAGCGCGCCGGCGGCGAGCCGACGTACTTCTCCGACCGGGTCCCGAGCCGACAGGCGACGACCGTCGAGGGCCACGCGGTCCGCGCCGTGTACCTCGCGGCCGGCGCCGTGGACGTCGCGATCGAGACCGGCGACACCGAGCTCCTGACCGCGAGCGAGACGCAGTTCGCGGACATGATGGCCACGAAGGCGTTCATCACCGGCGGCCTCGGTGCGCGCTGGGACTGGGAGGCGTTCGGCGACCCGTACGAACTCCCGACCGACCGCGGGTACGCCGAGACCTGCGCGGCCATCGGCGGGATCCAGTGGGCCTGGCGCCTGCTCCTCGCGACCGGGAAGCCCGTGTACGCCGACGCGATCGAGCGCCTGCTGTACAACGCGTTCCTCGCGGGCGTGAGCCTCGCCGGCACCGAGTACTTCTACGTCAACCCGCTGCAGCAGCGTGACCACGCCCACCAGGACGAGAACCGCTCCCCCGCGCACGGCCGCCGCGGCTGGTTCGACTGCGCCTGCTGCCCGCCGAACATCATGCGGACGTTCGCGAGCCTCGACGGCTACCTCGCCACCGCGACCGACGGCGGCCTCCAGCTGCACCAGTACGCCACGGCCTCGCTCGGCCCGGTCGACGTCGAGACCGGGTACCCGCACGACGGCCGCGTGGTCGTCACCGTCACCGAGGACGGCCCGCTCGTCCTCGGCCTGCGGATCCCGTCCTGGTCGGACACCACGACGGTGCAGGGTCCGGACGGCACGGCCAGCCCCGCCGCGGGCACGCTGCACGTCATCGACCGCGAGTGGGCGGCCGGCGACACCGTCGAGCTCGTCTTCGACACGACGCCGCACCGGTACGTCGCCGACGCCCGGATCGACGCCGCACGCGGGCAGGTCGCCATCGAGCGCGGACCGCTCGTGTACGCGGTCGAACAGGCGGACCAGCAGGGCTTCACGGTCGACGACCTGACGGTCGACGCCGACGCGCCGATCACCGAGGAGCGCCAGGACGGGCTCCTCGACGGCGTCGTCACGCTGCGCGTCGCCGGACACGCCCCGGCCGAGCACGCGCAGGCAGCGTGGCCGTACCGCCGACTGGACGGTCCAGGAGGAACGGATCACGCAGGTGCGGCGACCAGCGTCGACGACGCGGCCGGGTCCACGGCGGCCACCACGCGCCTCCAGGACGTCACCGCCACCGCGGTCCCGTACTACGCCTGGGCGAACCGCGGAGCCGCGCCGATGCGCGTCTGGCTCCCGCTGGCGCGGTGACACGATGGACCGCAGAGCGTTCCTCGCCGGCGGTCTCGCCGGCGGGGCGGCCCTCGCCCTGGCGGGGTGCTCCGGCACCCTGCCGAAGGTCGACGCGCGCGTCGCGAGCTTCGGCCGGAACGCGACCGGCACCGTGCACGTCTGGTGCCGCTCGGCGACGCAGGCCGGACTGACGGCGGCGGTCGCCGGGTTCAACAAGGCGAACCCGAAGCTGCAGGTCGAGCTGACGCCCGTGCCGGACGGACAGTACGTGACGAAGCTCGCGACCGCGATCCGTGGTGGTGAGCCGCCGGACGTCGTGGACATCGACGACATCAACTCGCAGCTGTTCATCTTCCGCGAAGCGTTCGCCGACCTCACCGACGTCGTGAAGGGGCTCGACTACTTCGACGCGATCTCACCCGGCCACCTCCGGCTGCTCGAGTACCGCGACCGGTACTACGGGCTGCCGTACCTGGCGGACAACTCGCAGTTGTTCGTCAACACCGAGCTGTTCGACCGGGCCGGCCTCGACGTCGAGGACGCGACGAAGGACCTCGACTCACTGCTCGCCGCCGCGAAGGCGATCCGGAGGACCGGCGACGACGTGTACGGGTGGTCGATCTCGGGCAACGCCGCCGGCATCATCGGATTCGTCACGCAGCCGCACGTCTGGGCCACCGGCGTCGACATGATGTCCGGCGAGGTCGGCAAGCAGACGGCGAACATCACCGGCAACGAGGCGCTCGAACGCATGCTCGAGTTCTACCGGCAGCTGTGGAAGGACGGCGTGCTGTCGAAGGCGACCTACGCGGACGCCGGGACCACGTGGGGCGCCGACTTCCGGGCCGGCAAGGTCGGCATCTTCCCGACCTCGTACGGTGCGACCGTGCCCGCCGCGACGAAGGCGATGCGGGCGAAGATGCAGACGGTGCTCATCCCGTCGTGGGACGGCAAGCGGTCGTTCTTCGACGGGGGCGACAACATGTGCATCCCGAACGGGGCGGCGAACCCGTCCGGGGCCTGGGCGTTCATGCAGTACGCGAACGGTCTGCAGCAACAGCAGGCACTGCCGGACGGCGGGTACTTCCCGACCCGGTCCGACGCCGCGACACCCGCCTACCGGAAGAAGTACCCGCTCGCGTTCGGCCCGCTCGACGCGATCGAGAAGGGGTACGCGCCGCAGACGCTCGCGTACAACCTGCTCGTCAACCAGCCCTCGTCGCCGTACTTCGCGATGTTCCGCGAGGCGGTGTTCGGCTCGGGGGCCGCTGCGGCCATGAAGACGGCGCAGTCGGACTACACCCGCATCCTCGACCAGGTCCAGGCCTGAGCGACCGCTCGCCCGTTCGCTCGTTGCACAGAGAGGTGCAGACATGACCACCGTCTCCAACCGACGGACCGGCGCCGGCCGTCCGACCGTCGGCCGTGGCGTCAGCCGCCCGGGTCCGTCCCGGAACTCGCTCACGCACCCGCCGCGCACCGGCGCCGTGCTCGTCACCCCGGCGATCGTGTTCGTCGCGGTGTTCGTCCTCGCGCCACTGGTGTTCGCGCTCTACATCTCGTTCACGAACTGGCCCCTGATCGGCCCGTACCGGTTCATCGGACTGCAGAACTACCTGACGTTGTTCCAGGACCCGACGTTCGTGCACGCCATCGGGTACACGCTGCTCTACACGGCGATCGTGACGGTGCCGATCCTGGCGCTCGGGTACTTCCTCGCCGTGCTCATCCGGGCCCGACGGCGCGGGTCGACGTTCCTGCGCACGGTGTTCTTCCTGCCGTACGTCGTCGGGCTGACCACGCTGTCGTTCATGCTCGTGCTCGAGGCGCAGCCGAACTCCGGCGCGGTGAACATGGTGCTGCGCTGGCTCGGGATCACCGACGGCAGCACGGCGTGGCTCGTGAACGGTCCGCTCGCGACGCTGCTCATCTGCGTGCTCGTCGTCTGGGCGGTGTCCGGGCTGACGATGGTGCTCGTGATGTCCGCCATGCAGGGCATCCCCGACGAGGTGTACGAGTCCGCGCAGCTCGAAGGGGCCTCGTGGTGGCAGACCGAACGCCTCATCACGATGCCGATGATCCGCTCCACGCTCGCCCTCAGCGCGATCATCTCGGTCATCGGGTCACTGCTCGCGTTCAACCAGTTCTACATCCTGACCCAGGGCGGGCCGGGCACGGAGACCACGACGATCGTCAACGCGATCTACAACCGCGGCTTCGTGAACCTGCAGCTCGGCGCGGCGACCGCCGAGTCGATCGCCCTCGTCGTCGTCATCGCTTCCGTCACCGTGTTCCAGTTCTGGGCACTGCGAGAGAAGGACTGAGCCATGAGCACCACCGCTTCCCGTGCGGGCCTCGCGGCCCCGGACCTGTCCACCCGCACGCTGACCACCTCGGGCGACGGAGGCCACCGTCGCCGCCACCAGGGCAGCGTGCGCCACCCGCGCGACACCGCCGTGAAGCGCACGCTGTACGTCATCGCCGGGGTCGGTGCGACGCTCGTGTTCGGCGTCCCGCTCATCTGGTCGATCCTGCGGGCCTTCCAGTCCGAGGCCGTCATCACGCAGGCGGCCGACCCGGCGACGTTCTTCCAGCTCGGGTGGCAGAACTTCGCCGCGGTCTTCAGCCCCTCGTCACACCTGCTCACCGGCGTGGTGAACTCGCTCGTCGTGTCGATCGCCACGGCCGTCCTGACCGCCGTGATCGCGACGATGGCCGGGTACGGGTTCGCCCGGTTCCGGTTCCGCGGGTCCGGCGTCGTCTTCGGGCTGGTGCTGCTGACGATGATGGTGCCGTTCCAGGCGATCCTCACGCCGCTGTACCTCGAGATGAACGCGATGAAGCTCACGAACTCGCTGCTCGGGCTCGTGCTCTTCTACACGACGGTGAACCTGCCGTTCGGGGTGTTCGTGATGCGGAACGCGTTCGAGTCGATCCCGACGGAGCTCGAGGACTCGGCGTTCGTCGACGGCGCCTCGCGCTTCCGGGTCGTCGTGTCGGTGCTGCGGCCGCTGCTGCTGCCCGGTGCCGCGACGGCCGCGCTCTACGCGTTCCTGGCGTCGTGGACGGAGTTCCTCGGGGCGCTGACCTTCCTCACGAAGGACTCGCTCTACACGCTGCCCGTCGCGCTGCTCAACCTGCAGACCGGGGCGTACGGGCAGGTGTCGTACGGGAACCTCGTGGCCGGGTCGGTCGTGGCGATGATCCCGTGCATCGCGCTGTACGTCGGGCTGCAGCGGTTCTACGTCGCCGGGCTGTCGTCCGGCGCGCTGAAGGGCTGACGGTCGGGTCAGCCGGGCGGCGCCGTCCTCGCACCGTGCGGGGGCGGCGCTGCGCCCTGCTGTGTGCGAGGTTCCGCGCTCCGTGGGACGGCGCGAGCCTCGCACCGCGCGCGGAACCTCGCACACTGCGGCCCGCACGCGCCACGCCGCGGCGCGCCGCCCCCGCGCCCCGTGCCCCGCGCGCCCCGCGCCCTACGCGCTCCGGCGCACCACGAGCTCGGGCACGAGCAACGTCTCGTCCCGCGGCTCCCCCTCGACGAGGGCCCGCACGGTGTCGAGCACCCGCTCCCCCATCGCCCGGAAGTCCTGCCGCACGGTGGTGAGCGGCGGCGTGAAGTGCGCTGCCTCGGGAACGTCGTCGAAGCCCACCACGGCGATGTCGTCCGGCACCCGCAGTCCCTCGTCGGCGAAGGCGTGCAGGACCCCGAGCGCCATCTGGTCGTTCCCGGCGAAGACCGCGTCGACCGTGTGCACGTCGATCGTCCGGGCCGCCGCGAACCCACTCGCCGGGGTCCAGTCGCCGTCGAGCACCACGGGTTCGAGTCCGGCGTCGCGCATGATCCGCTCGTAGGTCACCCGGCGGACCTCGGACTCCTGCGAGACCGCGGGGCCGGCGATGTGCACGATCCGGCGGTGCCCGCGGGCGAACAGGTGCTCCATCACGAGCGAGGTCCCCGCCGCCTGGTCGATCGCGACCGCCGCGACGCTCGGTGCCACCGGGGCCCTGGCCGCGTCCCGCTGCACGGCGTTCGCGACGACGACGGGCACCGAGACCGGGACGGTCAGCGAGGCGAGGGCGTCGAGCACCCGGTTGTCGGCGGCGACGAGCACGATGGCGGCGACGTCCTGGGCGAGCAGCGTCACGAGGGCGTTCGACAGGTCGACGGGGCGCGGGTCGTCGGGCAGCGTGGAGAGCAGGACGTGGTAGCCGGCGGACCGGGCTGCCCGCTCGAACCCGATGGCGGTGCTCGACGGTCCGTACAGCGCGTCCCCGGCGGTGATGATGCCGAGCGCCCGACTGCGCCCCCCGGCGAGCGCCCGGGCCGCGGCACGGGGCCGGTACCCGAGCTCGGTGACCGCATCGGACACCTGGGCGCGGAACTGCTCGCGGACCGTCGGGTCGCCGTTGATCACCCGCGAGACGGTCTGGTGGGAGACGCCCGCGCGCTCGGCGACGTCGAAGATCGTGGGTGCCTTGCGACGTTTGCCGCCGGCGTCCCCGAGCGCGGTCGTGGTCGTCACGTCGCCAACCGTACCGCGCAGTCCGGCCGACGCGACAAGATCGCGAAACGGTCACGGTGAGTTGACACCCCGTCACGGAACCCCCAGTATGTGAGCGCTCACACGAGCAAATCCCTCGGGGCACAGCAGCCCCGGCACCGAGCGCGTCGACGTGGACGCGCAGGAACAGAGGTACTTCGATGATGAAGCGCAAGATCGTCGCGGGCGTCGCCGCCCTCGGCATCGCCATCGCACTCGCCGGCTGCTCCGCCGGCGGACGCGCGTCCACCGACGGTGGGAGCAGCAGCGGCGACAACAAGGGCGCCCTGGTGGGCGTCGCGATGCCGACCAAGGTCTCCGAACGCTGGATCAAGGACGGCAACGCCGTCAAGAGCGACCTCGAGAAGGCCGGCTACAAGGTCGACCTCGAGTACGGCGACAACAAGGTCCAGCAGCAGGCGCAGCAGGTCAGCAACATGATCACGAAGGGCGCGAAGGTCCTCATCATCGCGTCGATCGACGGCGGAGCGCTCTCCGACCAGCTCGACGCCGCCGCCAAGGCCGGCATCAAGGTGATCTCCTACGACCGCCTGCTCACGGGCAACAAGAACGTCGACTACTACGTGTCGTTCGACAACGAGAAGGTCGGCGTCGACCAGGCGACGAGCCTGCTCACCGGCCTCGGCGTGCTCGACGCGGACGGCAAGAAGACCGGCGAGAAGGGCCCCTTCAACATCGAGGTCTTCGCCGGCTCGCTCGACGACAACAACGCGGGCTTCTTCTTCGACGGTGCGATGAAGACCCTCAAGCCGTACCTCGAGGACGGCACCCTGAAGATCCAGTCCGGCCAGGACCAGCTCTCCCAGGCCGCGACGCAGCAGTGGGACCCGGCGACCGCCAAGGCCCGCATGCAGAACCTCATCGCGAAGTCGTACTCCGGCGGCACCACGCTGAACGGCGTGCTCTCGCCGTACGACGGCATGTCGATCGGCATCATCTCGGCGCTCCAGGGCGCCGGGTACGGCTCGAGTGACCGCCCGCTCCCGACCATCACGGGGCAGGACGCCGAGCAGGCCAGCGTGAAGTCGATCATCGCCGGGCAGCAGTACTCGACCATCTACAAGGACACGCGCAAGCTCGCCAAGCAGTCGGTCACCATGGCCGAGGACCTGCTCACCGGCAAGAAGCCCGAGGTCAACGACACGAAGAGCTACGACAACAAGGTCAAGGTCGTCCCGACCTACCTGTTCCAGCCGACCGTCGTGACGAAGGACAACTACAAGGAAGTCCTCGTCGACTCGGGCTACTACACCGAGGCCGACCTCAAGTAGGACGCAACCCATCTGTCGGACTGGAGGCGCGGGTCGACCCCGCCCCGCGCCTCCAGTCCGTCACCACCCGCGCGCCCACGCGCGGACGACGAAAAGGCGGTCCCACATGGCGGACACCATCCTCGAGATGCGTGACATCACCAAGACGTTCCCCGGGGTCAAGGCGCTGCAGGGGGTCTCGATCGAGGTCGAGCGCGGCCAGGTCCACGCGATCTGCGGCGAGAACGGCGCCGGCAAGTCCACCCTGATGAAGGTGCTGTCCGGGGTCTACCCGCACGGCTCCTTCGACGGCGAGATCCTCATCGACGGATCCCCCGTCGAGTTCGGCGACATCAACGGCTCGGAAGCGGCCGGGGTCGTGATCATCCACCAGGAGCTCGCGCTCAGCCCGTTCCTGTCGATCGCCGAGAACATCTTCCTCGGCAACGAACAGTCGAAGGCCGGGTTCATCGACTGGAACAAGACGAACCTCGCGGCCGCCGAGCTCCTGCAGCGCGTCGGCCTCAAGGACAACCCGGTCACGAAGATCGTCGACATCGGCGTCGGCAAGCAGCAGCTCGTCGAGATCGCGAAGGCCCTGTCGAAGCGGGTGAAGCTCCTCATCCTCGACGAGCCGACGGCGGCGCTGAACGACGACGACTCGGCGCACCTGCTCGACCTCATCCGGTCGCTGCAGGCCGAGGGGATGACGGCGATCATCATCAGCCACAAGCTCAACGAGATCAAGGCGATCGCGGACAAGGTCACGATCATCCGCGACGGCAAGACCATCGAGACGCTCGACATGCACGCCGACGACGTCTCCGAGGACCGGATCATCCGCGGCATGGTCGGTCGCGACCTGTCGAACCGGTACCCCGAGCGCGAGGACCCGCAGATCGGCGAGGAACTCCTCCGCATCGAGGACTGGACCGTCCACCACCAGCTCGACGCCTCGCGCGAGATCATCCACCAGGCGAACCTCTCCGTCCGGGCGGGCGAGGTCGTCGGCATCGCCGGGCTCATGGGCGCCGGTCGGACCGAGCTCGCGATGAGCGTGTTCGGCCAGTCCTACGGCACCGGGATCAGCGGCACCGTGTACAAGCGCGGCGTCCCGATCAAGACCCACACGGTGTCGCAGGCGATCGACAACGGCATCGCCTACGTCACCGAGGACCGGAAGCGCTACGGGCTCAACCTCATCGACGACATCAAGCGGAACATCTCCGGGTCGGCGCTCGGGAAGCTCGCGAACTGGGGCTTCGTCAACGCGTCCGAGGAGACCACCGTCGCCGGGCAGTTCCTCCGCAGCCTCAACATCAAGGCACCGAACGTCGACGTCGTCACCGGGAAGCTCTCCGGCGGCAACCAGCAGAAGGTCGTCCTGTCGAAGTGGATGTACGCCGACCCCGACGTGCTCATCCTCGACGAGCCCACACGCGGCATCGACGTCGGCGCGAAGTACGAGATCTACACGATCATCAACCAGCTCGCGGACCAGGGGAAGGGGATCATCGTGATCTCCTCCGAACTCCCCGAGCTCCTCGGCATCTGCGACCGCATCTACACGCTCTCCGAGGGCACGATCACCGCCGACGTGCCCCGCTCCGAGGCCACGCCCGAGGCCCTCATGCAGTACATGACCCAGGAACGGGAGACCCCTGTCAATGAACGCGCTTAAGTCCGCCGCCGGCTACCTCACCGGGCAGCTCCGACAGATCGGCCTGTTCATCGCGCTGATCGTCATCGTCATCTTCTTCCAGGTGACGACGAACGGCATCACCCTCGCCCCGATCAACGTCTCGAACCTGATCGTCCAGAACAGCTACATCCTCATCCTCGCCATCGGCATGGTGATGGTCATCATCGCCGGGCACATCGACCTCTCGGTCGGCTCGGTCGTGGCCTTCACCGGCGCCATGGCCGGTGTCATGATCACGCAGTGGGGCCTGCCCTGGCCGATCGCGGTCGTGCTCTGCCTGGTGGTCGGCGCCCTCGTCGGTGCCTGGCAGGGGTTCTGGATCGCCTACTTCGGGATCCCGGCGTTCATCGTCACGCTCGCGGGCATGCTCGCGTTCCGCGGCGCCGCGCAGATCGTCCTGCACAACCAGCAGATCTCGCCGTTCCCGGAGGGCTTCCGCTCCCTCGGCTCCGGCTTCCTGCCGTCGTTCGGCACCACCGGGTACGAGCCCCTCACGATGATCCTCGGCTTCGCGGCCGCGATCGTCCTCGTGATCACGGCGTTCCGCGGTCGTGCCACCCGGCGCAAGTACCAGCTCGAGAGCGAGCCGTTCGCCTGGTTCATCACGAAGCTCGCCTTCACGGTGGCGCTCGTCATCTACGTGGCGCTCCTGCTCGCGAGCTACAACGGCACCCCGATCGTGCTCGTCGTGCTGGGTGCCCTCGTGGTGATCTACTCGGTCGTCATGCGGAGCGCGGTGTTCGGCCGCCACATCTACGCGATCGGCGGGAACGCCCTCGCCGCCCAGCTCTCCGGTGTGAAGACGAAGCGGGTCACGTTCCTGCTCTTCGTCAACATGGGCGTCATCTCGGCCCTGGCCGGCGTGGTGTTCACCGGGCAGCTCAACCTCGCGGCTCCGGGTGCCGGCAACGGCTTCGAGCTCGACGCCATCGCCGCGGTGTTCATCGGCGGCGCGGCCGTCACCGGTGGCATCGGGACGGTGCCGGGAGCGATCGTCGGTGGTCTCATCATCGGCATCCTGAACAACGGCATGTCGATCCTCGGCATCGGGACCGAGTACCAGTCGCTCATCAAGGGCCTGGTGCTGCTCGCCGCCGTCGCGTTCGACGTGTTCAACAAGCGCCGGGCGGCGTCCGCGCGCAAGTAGCGCGGGCGCGCGGGCGCGCGGGCGTTCGCTTCGTGTGCAGAAATGGTCGGGTCCTGTCCGGGGACCCGACCATTTCTGCTCACGATCCGGAGAGCACTGCCCAGGCGGCGGCCTGGAGGCGCAGGGTCCCGTCCCCGACGTCGGCTCCGCCCGCCTCGACGCGCGTCGCACCCGCTGTGGGCAGGTCGACGGGATCGGGCGACAGGTTCAGGGCGGTCACCACCGCCCGCTCCGCGGTCGCGGTCCGCAGCACGATCGCGGTGTTCGTGAGGTGGACGACGTCGGTGTGGGCGCGGTGCAGCCAGGGCTCGCGGCGGCGGAGGGCGATGAGCGCCTCGTACGCGTGCGTGAGCGCCACGGACTCAGGCGGAGCGGCCGGGAACTCCGGGCGGACGGCATCGTCCCCGCCGACGCGCTCCTCCTTCACCCCGGTCCAGCCGTACTCGTCACCGGCCCAGACGCTCGGGGTCCCGGCGACGGTGAAGAGGACGGCGCCGGCGTGCCCGGCGAACCGCTCCCCCACGGCGCTCGCGATGCGCGTCACGTCGTGGTTGCCGACGAACGTGCTCGGTGCCTGTGCGGCCAGCAGTTCGTCGTGCCGTTCGACGGCGTGGGCGAGCTCGAAGCAGTTCCGGTCGGCGATGCCGTGCCAGATGCCCTGCCAGAGCTCGTACTGCGTGGTGGAGTCGACCGTCGAGGCGCGGACGAACGCAGCCGTGTCGCCGTGGATGACCTCGCCCGTGAACCAGGCGTCCGGGAAGCGCTCCCGGACGCGCGGCAGCACCCGTGCCCAGAACGCCGTCGGTACCGCGTAGGCCGCGTCGAGTCGCCAGCCGTCGACGCCCCGTGCGAGCCAGTGCGTCATCACCTCGACGACGAGGTCCTCGGTGGCCCGGCTGCCGTGGTCGAGCGCGACCAGGATGTCGTGCCCTTCGAACAGTCCCACCGGCACGTCGTCGCCGGGCGACCAGCCTGCCCAGTCGATCGCGAACAGATCCGCCGTCGGCGCGTCCGGCCCCTGCTCCTCGACGGCGCGGAAGGCCGGGTGCTCCCGTCCGACGTGGTTGAACACCCCGTCGAGCAGGACCCGGATCCCCCGGTCGTGCGCGGCCGTGACGAGCCGGTCGAAGTCGTCGTCGTCACCGAGCCGCGGGTCGATCCGGAAGTGGTCGACCGTGTCGTAGCCGTGCGTCGAGCTCGTGAAGACGGGGCCCAGCAGCAGCCCGTTCAGCCCGAGGTCCACGACGTGGTCGAGCCAGGGCTCGATGCGGCCGAGCCGGTGGTCGACGGGGCGTCCGTCCACGGGGGTGTCCGGCCGGACGTCGGCACCGACGAACCCGAGCGGGTAGACGTGCCACCACATGACGTGCTCGACCCAGGCGGGCTCAGCGGGACGCTCGGGTGCGGTGTCGGTGTTCACCGACCCGATGCTGCCAGCCGTGCCTGGGCTGGGCGCGAGACCGGACAGCGGGGACAGGATGGTCGCATGGGACGAGCGATCAGGACCGAGGCGGACGCCGCCGCGAACGAGGCGGAGCACGCCGATCGGACGTGTGCCTCGTGCGGCCGCCGGATGCCCGGTTCCGCCGCCCCGGATGCGAAGTACTGCTCGGCCGCGTGCCGGAAGCACGGCGTGGACGCGACGGACCGAGCACTCGAGCAACGGATCGACGAATTGCTCGCGGCACGCGCTCGAACGTCGAGCATCTGCCCGTCCGACGCCGCCCGGGCCCTCGACCCCGACGGCTGGCGTGACCTCATGGAGCCGGCACGGCGGGCCGCACGGCGCATGGTGGCCCGCGGTGAGGTCGAGATCACGCAGCACGGCAGCGTCGTCGACCCGTCCACCGCCAAGGGCCCGATCCGTATCCGCCGACCGCGCTGAGGGAACACCTGTCGCACAGCTGCGTTGCACGGAGGTGATGACCTCGATCGACACCGCCGCACAGTCCCCCGACCGTCTCCGAGCCCTCGTGGTGGGTGCCAGCGGCATCACCGGATCGGCGCTCGTCTCGCACCTGCTCGACCTCGGGTGGGAGGTGACCGCGCTCTCCCGCCGGCCCCTCGCCCGCGACGGTGTCCGCACCGTGGCCGCGGACCTGCGCGACCCGGAGTCGCTGGGCACCGCCCTCGCCGACGAGCGCCCGACCCACGTCTTCTTCACGGCCTGGCAGCGGCAAGACACCGAGGCCGAGAACATCCGCGTGAACGGCGGCATGGTGCGCGACCTCCTCGCAGCCCTCGCCCACGCGCCGCTCGAGCACGTCGCCCTCGTCACGGGGCTGAAGCACTACCTCGGCCCGTTCGAGGCGTACGCCGCCGGCGAGATGCCCGACACCCCGTTCCACGAGGAGGAACCGCGCCTCGACACCCCGAACTTCTACTACGCCCAGGAGGACGAGCTCTTCGCCGCCGCCGACCGCCAGGGCTTCACCTGGTCGGTGCACCGCTCGCACACGGTGATCGGCCACGCCGTCGGCAACGCGATGAACATGGGGCTGACCATCGCGGTGCAGGCGACCCTGGCGAAGGAGCTCGGTCTGGACTTCGTGTTCCCGGGCAGCGAGGCGCAGTGGAACGGCCTCACCGACATGACGGACGCCGGCATCCTGGCCGAGCACATGGTCTGGGCGTCGACCACGCCCGAGGGTGCCGACGAGGCGTTCAACATCGTGAACGGCGACGTGTTCCGCTGGCGCTGGATGTGGCCCCGGCTCGCCGCCCACCTCGGTGTCGACCCGGCGCGGGTCGTGGGGTACGAGGATGCGCCGCGTCCGCTCGAGGAGCAGATGGCCCCGCACGAGGCTGCGTGGGCCGACATCGCGGAGCGCCACGGCCTCGTCGAACCCGACATCACCCGGCTCGCCTCGTGGTGGCACACCGACGCCGACCTCGGTCGTGCGATGGAGGTCGTCACCGACATGGGCAAGAGCCGCGACGCCGGTTTCACCGCCTTCCGTCGCACCGAACGTGCCTTCGCCGAGCTCTTCGACCGCTACCGCGCCGACCGGCTGATCCCCTGATCCGTACCCCGGTGGAAGTAATCGGGGGACACGAACCTGCGGCCCGGCCGCGAGCCGCGCTGCTGCCCCTGGTTGTGTTCGTGGCACAGGCCCCGAGGACCCTCGGCGGTCCCCGGAGGAAGGAAGACACCATGTCGCTCGGAGACAAGGCGAAGGACGTCACCCAGAAGGTCGTCGGCAAGGTCGAGGAAGCGGTCGGCAAGCACACCGACGACGACGAGCTCAAGCACCAGGGCCAGAAGGACCAGGTCATGGGCGAGGGCCGTCTCGAGACCGAGAAGGCGAAGGACAACCTCGACGGTCACTGAGCCCGTCGCACCACGCAACGCCCGCGCCCGACGGCGCGGGCGTTCGTCGTCTCAGAAGGCGTAGCGGATGCGGCAGCTCGGCAGCTGCTCCGCGACGAGTTCCCGGAACCGCTCGACCAGCTGCCCCTTCATCCCGGAGCGGTAGCGGACGTTGACCGCACCGTTCTGCGACACTTTCTGCTCCTGCAGGTCCGGGCGCCACAGCAGGTCCTCGGCCTTCGGGTGCCAGCCGAGGTTGACCTCGTGCAGGGGCTCGTTGTGGGTGAGGAAGATGACCTCGGCCGCGAGCTGCGCCTTCGCGGCCGGGGACAGGACGTCGTCCACCTGACGCAGGAGGTCGGCCCAGTCGGACTCCCACGTCGGGGTCAGGATGACGGGCGAGAAGTTGAGGTGGACCTCGTACCCGGCGTCGACGAAGTCGTTCACTGCGGCGATCCGCTCGGCGATCGGGCTGGTGCGGATGTCGGTGACCTTCGCGGTCTCGTGCGGCATGAGCGAGAACCGGATGCGCGTGCGGCCCATCGGGTCCCAGTCGAGCAGGTCGCGGTTGACGTACTTCGTCGCGAAGGAGGCCTTGGCGGTCGGTGACATCCGGAACAGGTCGCAGAGGTCCCGCACGTTGTCGCTGAGCATCGCGTCCACCGAGCAGTCGCTGTTCTCGCCGATGTCGTAGACCCACGCGTGCGGGTCGCACTGGTTCGGCTCGGTCTTCGGTCCCTGCTTCGCGATGTTGCGGGCGACGTGCTTCGTGATCTGGTCGATGTTCGCGAAGACCGTCACGGGGTTGCTGTAACCCTTGCGCCGTGGGACGTAGCAGTAGGCGCACGCCATGGCACAGCCGTTCGCCGTCGACGGGGCGATGAAGTCCGCGGAGCGTCCGTTCGGCCGGGTCACGAGCGACTTCTTCACGCCGAGGACGAGCGCCTCGGTCTTGATACGCACCCACCGCTGGACGTTCCGTTCGTCGCCGTGCACCTCGGGGATGTTCCAGTGCAACTCGACGGGGACGATCTCGGCGTCGGGCCACTGCCCGACGACCTCCTGCCCGCGCTGGAGCTCGAGGGCTGCCGGCTCGGCGTAGATCCGGCGGACGTCGAGCAGGGCGCGGGGTTCGGGCATCACCGCCGTTCTACCGCCCACCCCTGACACCGTGCACCGGATCCGCGCGGTGACCGTTCTGGTTCGCGATCCCCGGACTCCACGAACCAGAACGGTCATCCCTCCGGACGAACCCGGCGTCCGCTGCAAGACTCGGGTGCATGACCGCGACGCCCGACGACCACTTCTTCGTGGTCGACGGTCGGCGGTGGCGACGGACCGACCCGGCGCTCCCCGAGGACGTCGCCGCAGCCCTCCGGTCGCACCTCGGTCGGGGCCGCAACGCCGTCAAGCAGGCCAAGCGCTCCGGCGACGAGGACGCCCTCGCCGCAGCACGGCACCGCAACGGCCTGGCGAAGCACGGGCTCGGCGAACGCGGGCCCGAGTGGTGGACCCGCCCCGAGGCCGACCGGATCGCCGACGCCCGGCGAGCACTGCACGACCTCGACGCCCTCGACACCGATTCGCCCGACGCCTCGAGCCGGCCGCTGCCGTGAAGACCATCCGGCCGCCGCGACTCGACCGCGTGCTCAACATCATCGTCTTCGGTCCCGTCGGCATCGGGACGGGTGTCGCGGTTGCTTCGGTCGCCTTCTCACCGGGCGCGTCAGCCCGGGTCTTCGTCTTCGTCCTGGGTGTCGTGTTCGCTGCGATCGCTACCTGGGTGTTGGTCCGGCTCCCGCGGCTCGGCGTCCAACTGTGCGGAGACACGCTGCGGTACCACGGCTTCCTCGTCAGCTGGTCGGCGCCGCGCGACGGCATCACCACGGTGCTCGACGATGCGTTCGTCGAGTGGCGTGATGACAGCGGCACGGAACACCGGCGGCAGATCTGGATGCTCACGCAGGCGAGGGAGGACGACGGCACCAAGTTCGCCCCACTGTGGCGGTGGCGACGTGCGGCGCTGCTCGAGGTGCGGGCGTGGGCCGGAGCTCGAGCAGTCTGACTCCCGGAACGGTCAGGGGCGGTAGTCGTCGGGCTTGTTCGGGGTCGGGGCCGGCGGCGCTCCCGCACCGACGATCCCGCCGGAACCGAACGAGGTGAGCACCCCCGCCAGGACGTGGAGCACGGAGACGACCACGCGCCACACCCACTGCAACACCCGCACCATCGCATCCCCCTCGGCTGCTCGGACTCCAGCGAAGCCTAACCCGGTCAGCCCTCCGTGTGCCCGAGGTCCGGCTCGACCCGCAGGCACACCGACCGGGACGCGGCGGCGTGCAGTTCGAGGACGACGACGTCGTTCCTCCCGGCGCGGAGCACCGGTCCGGGGACGGCCAGGGTGCGCTGCGGCCCGCGGGACCAGTACCGGCCGAGGCAGAACCCGTTCACCCAGGCGACACCCTTCCGGAACCCGTCGAGGGCGAGGTAGCGGTCCCCCGCCTCGGCGAGGTCGAACGACCCCGTGGCGAACACCGGTCCGGCCAGCACGTCGCCGTCGGTGGGCAGTGGGTCGGCGAGGATCGTCAGCGCAGCCTCGGGCATCGGGTCGAGGGCCAGGGGCGACGCCGTCCACCGGGCGAGCGGGACCCCGTCGACGGCGATACCGCCGATCAGGCCCTTCGGCTCGCCGATGCGTGGGCCGTAGTCGACGCGGCCCTGGTCCTCGACGAGGAGCTCGAGCGTGCCGGTGACCGGGGGCAGGGCGATGGCGCGGTCGTGGTGCTCCCGTTCGAGCACACCGACGACGATCCCGTCCACGGAGACGACGGCGCGGTCGCGGACCTCCTCGCCGACGGTGAGCACGCCGCCCGACGGCAGGTCCACCTCGGTCCGGTACAGCACGAAGCCGCTCGCAGCGCCGAGGGCGTCGAACGTCGGCGGGGTGTCGTGCGCGGACCACGACGTGAGGGACGGCAGCAGGGCGCGCAGGGGTGTGACGCGGTCGAGGCGGACGGCGACGTCCGAGGCGGGGGCGAGCCGCGCCTCCTGGGCCGGAGCCGACCCGACGGGACCGACGGGTCCGACGGGACCGACGGACCCGACCCGACCCGACCCACCGGGCTGCATCGCAGCGGGCAGCGGCGGCACGGGCGCGTAGCGCTCGATGACCGAGCGGAACGCGTGGAACTTCTCCGTCGGACGCCCGGCCTCGTCGAGCGGGGCGTCGTAGTCGTACGACGTCGCGATCGGGCGGTACACACCCTTGTCGTTCGCGCCGTTCGTGAAGCCGAAGTTCGTGCCCCCGTGGAACATGTAGATGTTGACCGAGCCGCCCGCGGCCAGCAGGTCGTCGAGGTCCGATGCCGACGCAGCGGCCGGCGTGGTGTGGTGGTGCTCGCCCCAGCTGTCGAACCAGCCGTCCCAGAACTCGGAGCACATCAGGGGGCCGGTCGGCTGGGCCTGTCGGAGTCGCGCGAGCCGTTCGACGGAACGCGAGCCGAACGACCCGGTCTTGTGCAGCGAGGGCAGCGAACCGTCCTCGAGCATCGTGCCCATCGGCTGGTCGACGCTCGTGAAGGGGACGGTGAGCCCGATCGCCCGGTGCATCGCCTCGAGCTTCGACAGGTAGACGGGGTCGGAGCCGTAGGCGCCGTACTCGTTCTCGACCTGCACGAGCACGATCGGTCCGCCGTGGTCGATCTGCCTCGGGACCAGCACCGGCGCGAGATGCTCCAAGTACCCCTGCACGGCGGCGAGGAACCCCGGCTCGTCGCGGCGGACCCCGACGGTGCCGTCGGCGAAGAGCCAGTACGGCAGGCCGCCGTTCGTCCACTCCGCGCAGATGTAGGGGCCGGGACGGACGATGGCGTGCATGCCCTCGGCGGCGACGAGGTCC
This sequence comes from Curtobacterium sp. GD1, assembly GCF_020882855.1. Classification (NCBI taxonomy): domain Bacteria; kingdom Bacillati; phylum Actinomycetota; class Actinomycetes; order Micrococcales; family Microbacteriaceae; genus Curtobacterium; species Curtobacterium sp. GD1. The sequence continues at coordinate 18,684 of NZ_JAFEVQ010000015.1, forward strand.
AGGAAGCGGCCGAGGTCGAGACCGTCCTCGAAACTGAACGAAGAAGGCGACGGCGCGTGCGCGTTCCAGGCGACGTACGTCTCGATGGTGTTGAGCCCCATCAGCTTCGCCTTGCGGATCCGGTCCGCCCACAGGTCGGGGTGGACACGGAAGTAGTGGATCGCGCCGGACAGGATCCGGTGCGGCTCGCCGTCGAGCAGGAAGTCGGTGTCGCCGATGGCGAAGCGCATGGGGGAACTCTTTCAGGAGACGGGGCCGTGCGGAAGGTTCCGCACGGCCCCGGGTCGAACTGGTGTGGTGACTACTTGGACGAGACCGTGAAGCCCTGGTCCTTGCCGTACTTCGCGAGGGCCTTCTGCCAGGCGGCGAGACCGCTCTCGAGCGAGGTGCCGTTCTCGTACGACTGGCCGACGGTGTCCGCGTAGACGCTGTTCGCGTACACCTGGTAGGGCAGGTAGGTGAAGTCGTTGTCGGACGACTTCGACGCGTCGACGAGCACCTTGTTGATCTGCTGGCCGCCGAAGTACTCCGGCTTCTCGTCGAGGAATGCCGAGGACTCGAGGTCGGCGGTGGTCGACGGGAACCCACCGGACTTCATGAAGATGCCGGTCGACTCCTTCGAGGAGTTCAGCCACTTGAGGAAGCCCGCCGCGAGGGCCGGGTTCTTCGACTGCTTCATGACCGCCTCGGCGCTGCCGCCGTTGTTCGCGGTCTGCGCGGTGCCGCCGTCGTAAGTCGGCATCGGCGCGACGCGCCAGTCACCGCTGGCGTCGGCGACGCTCGCCTCGAGGTTGCCGGGCATCCAGGCGCCGGTGATGAGCGTGGCGATCTGGCCGTTGCCGAGCTGCTTGTACCAGTCGTCGCTCCAGCCGACGGTCTTCGACAGCAGACCCTGCTCGACGAGCTGGTCCCAGGTCTTGGTCCACTTCTTCGTGCCGGCGTCCTCGAGGTTGATCGTGACCTTGTCGCCCTTCGTGGTGAAGGGCGTGCCGCCGGCCTGGGCGATCATGCTCGTGGTGAAGCCCGCGTCGCCGGAGTCGGCCGCGATGTACGCGTCCGGGTCGGCCTCGTGCAGCTTCTTGGCCGCTGCGACGTACTCGTCCCACGTCTTCGGCACGGCGATGCCGTACTTGTCGAAGACCTTCTTGTTGTAGAACAGCGCCATGGGGCCGGAGTCCTGGGGCAGACCGTAGATCTTGCCGTCCATGTCGACCGAGTTCCACGTGCTCGTCGCGAACTTGTCCTTGAGGTCGCCGAACCCGTACGAGGACAGGTCGAGCAGCGAGTCGGACAGCGCGAACTGCGGGAGTGCGTAGTACTCGACCTGGGCGACATCGGGGGCACCCGAGCCGGCCTTGATCGTGTTCTGGAGCTTCGTGTACTGGTCGGCGCCGGTGCCGGCGTTGACGAGCTTGACCTTCACCTTGGGGTAGGCCTTCTCGAACGCGGCGACCTGGTCCTTCGCGGACGGGGTCCACGACCAGTAGGTCAGCGTGCCGCCGTCCTTCAGGGCCTTCGAGATGTCGTCGGACGAACCGCCGGACGAGGAGCCGCCGGAGGCGCAGGCGGCGAGGGCGACGGCTGCGGTGACGCCGATGGCGACGGCGCTGAGGCCGCGCCGGAGACGCTTGTTCATGGAGGTGCCTTTCACTTCTTCGTGGAGAGGGGGGTGGAGCTGCTGTGTGTCGGGCAGGAGGCGCGTGGCGGGGCCGCTGCGTGCCTCCCGTCCGACGGATCAGGCCTTGACGGAACCGGCCGCGAGGCCGGACTGCCAGAAGCGCTGGAGGAAGAGGAACGCGACCACGATCGGGATGATCGTGAGGAGCGATCCCGTGACGACGAGGTTGTAGATCGGCTCGGCACCGGACCCGGTGGCCTGCGCGTTCCACTGGTTGAGGCCGACCGTCAGCGGGTACCACTTCGGGTCGCTCAGCATGATGAGCGGCAGGAAGTAGTTGTTCCAGGTGGCCACGACCGCGAAGAGCAGGACCGTGACGACGCCGGGCGCGAGCAGGCGGAGCGCGATCGTGAAGAAGATCCGGAACTCGCCGGCGCCGTCCATGCGGGCGGCCTCGAGGAGCTCGGCGGGGATCGCGTCCACCGCGTAGGTCCAGATCAGGTACATGCCGAAGGGGCTGATGAGCGACGGCAGGATGATCGCCCACGGGGTGTTCGTCAGGCCGAACTGCGAGAAGAGCAGGAAGGTCGGGACGGCGAGCGCGGTGCCGGGGACGGCGATCGCTCCGAGGACGACGGCGAAGACCGCACGGCGGCCGGGGAACTGGAACTTCGCCATGCCGTAGCCGGCGATCGTGGCGAGGAGGGTCGCGCCACCGGCGCCGACGACCACGTAGAGCAGCGTGTTGCCGAGCCACTGCACGAAGATGCCGTCGTTGTACGTCAGCGTGTCGACGATGTTCTGCCAGAGGTTGAACTTCCCGCCGAACCACAGGCCGAAGGTCGAGAGGAGCGAGGCCTGCGTCTTCGTGCTGTTCACGAGCAGGTAGAACAGCGGCGCGAACGAGTAGACGACGAAGACGATCATCACGGCCGTGAGGAGGCCGGAACGCTTCGGCTTGCGTCCGTCGACGTGCTGCTCGGCCTTCCGCTCGGCACGCCTGGAGGCGCGGCTCGACCGGGCCTGCGGGTCGCGCAGCGTCGTGGTCGCCTCGGTGACGGTGGCCGGGCCGGACGCGCCGGTCGCCGGGTGCTGCAGGGTGCTCATCGGTTCTCCTCGCGGGTGCCGCGGACCTGGACGACGTAGGCGATCACCGCGGTGATCACGCCCATGACGATCGCGACGGTGGCGGAGTAGTTGAACTGCTGGCCGCTGAAGGACAGCGAGTAGGCGTACATGTTCGGCGTGAAGGCACTGCCGATGACGTTCGGGGCGAGCGTCTTGAGCAGGTTCGGCTCGTTGAAGAGCTGGAAGCTGCCGATGATCGAGAAGATCGTGGCGATGACCATCGGGCCGCGCAGGGCCGGGAGCTTGATCGAGAAGACCGTGCGCATCGGGCCGGCGCCGTCGAGCTCGGCCGCCTCGTACAGCTCGCCGGGCACGGTGCGGAGCGCGGCGTAGAAGATCAGCATGTTGTAGCCGAGGAACTCCCACGTGACCACGTTGCCGATCGACGTGAGCACCCAGTCCGGGCTGAACGGCTGCAGCAGGTCGATGCCGAGCGCGTGGTTCGCGGTGCCGGTGAGGCCGAACTGGTTGCCGTAGATGAACCCCCAGATCAGCGCGGCGACGACACCGGGGACCGCGTAGGGCAGGAACACCGCGATGCGGAAGAAGCTCGTTCCCCAGAGCCGGGCACTGTCGAGCGCGAGGGCGGCGACGAGCGCGAGGCCGAGCATGATCGGGACCTGCACGACGAGGAACACCGCGACCCGGCCGAGACCCGACCAGAACTTCGCGTCCTGGAAGAGCTGCACGTAGTTGGCGAACCAGACGAACTGGTTGCCGCCGATGAGCTGGTCGCGGAAGAGGCTGAGCCAGAGCGCGTAGCCGATCGGGACGATGAGCATGGCGACGAGGACGACGACGAACGGGCCGACGAAGAGCCATCCCGTGTACCGGCCGCGCGGTCTGGCGCGGCGCCGCGGTGGCACGGCCGGGGCGGTGGCTCCGGCTGCGCGCGCTTCCAGCGTGCTCATGTGACTCCCTTGTCGTGCTGTGTTCGGGTCCGTCGATGTTGACGTCAACATCGAACGGCGCGACGATAGCATGGCAACGTCAACATGCGCTAGCGTCCGGTGCAGGCCGTCGCGCTCGACGTCCACTCGCACCGATGGGAGACCCCGTGACGACCGACATGTCCGCCACGCGCCGGTCCCCCTCGATGGCCGCCGTGGCCGAGGCCGCCGGGGTCTCGATGCAGACCGTGTCCCGCGTCGCCCGCGGCTTCGACAACGTCTCGCCGGACACCCGCGACCGGGTCCAGCGCGTCATGGACGACCTCGGCTACCGCCCGAACCGCGCTGCCCGGGCCCTCCGCTCCGGGCGCTTCCGGACGATCGGCGTGATCATGTTCACCCTCGCGTCGTACGGCAACATGCGCACGCTCGAGGCGATCGCCGACGCGGCCGGTGTCGCCGACTTCACGATCACGCTGCTGCCGATGGCCTCCCGCACCGAGGAAGGCGTCCGCTCGGCCTTCTCCCGCCTGCACGAACAGGCCGTCGACGGGGTCGTCATCATCATCGAGTCGCACATCATCGACACGGCCGAGGTCGTCCTGCCCGACGGCGTCCCGATGGTCGTCGTCGACTCGACCGGCACCACGCAGCACCCGGCGATCGACACCGACCAGGCCGACGGCGCCCGCCGGGCCACGCAGCACCTGCTCGACCTCGGGCACGACACCGTCTGGCACGTCGCCGGCCCCGAGTCGTCGTACTCGGCCGCCCGACGCCTCGCCGCCTGGCAGGCCACGCTCGAGGCCGCCGGGCGCACCGTCCCGCCGGTGTTCCGCGGCGGCTGGGGCGCCGAGTCCGGGTACCGCGCCGGGCAGGAGATCGCCCGCCGCCCCGAGATCACGGCCGTGTTCGCCGCGAACGACCAGACGGCCCTCGGGGTGCTCCGCGCCGCCCACGAACTCGGGCGGCCCGTGCCGGAGACCCTCAGCGTGGTGGGCTTCGACGACTCCCCCGAGTCCGACTCCTTCTGGCCGCCGCTGACCACCGTGCACCAGTCCTTCGACGAGGTCGGGCGCCGGGCGGTCCGGAACCTCCTCGCCCAGATCGACGGGCAGCCGGTCCGCGCCGAGGCCGACCTCGTGCCGGTCCGCCTGGTGGTCCGGGCGAGCACGGCGCCGCCGCCGGCCTGACGCACCCCGCGGCCACGGCGTCCGTCACACGGTCAGCGCGCGGGGCGTACCGTGCACACGGAGCCGGTCTGCTGTCCCGGCCCCGGGTGTGCGCCACTTCCGTGTGTCCGGAGGACGAGCCACCGCTGCGGTCCTCATCTCCCCACCTCGGCGCGTTCGGATCATGAAGAACATCGTGTACGGCCTGACCGCCGTCCTGACCTCCGACGAGGCCGCGGACGCCGTGCTGGACTACGCCGCAGCACTCGCGCACGCCGGACTGGCGGACACCGTCGCCGTCCCCACCGTCGACGCGTTCGGGAGCACCACGACGACGTCGTTCCTGCTCGCCCCGGCGCTCGGGCTCCTCGTCGAGGACGCCGCCGACGATCCGCTCGGCCCCGACACGGCCGCCTTCGTCGAGGAGATCTCGTGGCGGGCCCGCGCCGTCCGCTGCACGCCGCCGCCGCACGCCTGACGAGCCCGCCGGACGGGAGGCGCGGTGCCGGCCCGCACCGCGCCTCCCGTCCGCCGTCGCGAAAGCGACACGTCACAGCGAACCTCCGGCGCACATCTGTCGCCCTGGCGACACGGACGCGCGCCGCACGCGGCACGCTGTCGGTTCCGCAGCACGGACTGCGCCGCACCGCCGCCGGACGGGAGCCGCGGCGCCAGCCCGCACCGCGCCTCCCGTCCGCCGTCGCGCACCTCACGCGCCCACCGACACCTCACGCGCCAGCCGCCCCGTGGAGTGTCGCCCACCCCGTGAAGTCGCGACCGCCCCGTGAAGTCGCGACCGCCCCGCCCCGGGCCGCGGCCGCACGGCAGAAGGCGCCGGCACCGCGAAGCGGTCCGACGCCCTCTGTGCTCACTCGACGCCCGCCGCAGCGTGCGCCGAGGCGTCTCAGCCGATCGACACGGCGGTCCAGGAGACCGGCGGGAGCTCGATCGTGATGGTGTCACCCTCGCGGCGGACGGACTCGTTCGTGCGGAGCCCGACGCGCTCGGTGTTCGCCAGGTCGTTCACGGCGTGCAGGTCGTCGTCCCAGACGCCCTCGGCACGGACGTCACCGTCGACGGACAGGCCGGCGAGGTCGATCGTGACCGTGGTCGACTCCGACGGGTGCCGGTTCACGAGGAACACCGCGGCGCCGTCGTCCGAGACCGTGGCGGCCGAGTCGACGACCGGGACCTCGCCGTACTTGCCGCCGTCGACCGTGTCACCCGAGGCCTTGACCTGCAGCGACGTGCCGTTGGCGAGCTTCGACGTCAGCGAGAACGGGAAGAACGTCGTCTGGCGCCAGGCCGGACCACCGGGCTCGGTCATGATCGGGCCGATGACGTTGACGAGCTGCGCGAGCGAGGCCGAGGCGACGCGGTCGGCGTGCCGCAGCAGCGAGATGAGCAGGCCACCGACGACGACGGCGTCGGCGACCGTGTAGACGTCCTCGAGCAGGCGCGGGGCGACCGGCCAGTCCTGCAGCTCGAAGGTCTTCTGCTGCTCGTTCCACTTCGAGATGGACCAGACGTTCCACTCGTCGAAGGAGATGTCGATCCGCTTGTCGGACTTCTTCTGCGCCTGGACGTGGTCGGCGGCGGTCGTGACGGTCTTGATGAAGTGGTCCATGTTCACGCCGGAGGCGAGGAAGGAGGCGAGGTCGTCGCCCTCCTCGTAGTAGGCGTGGGCGGAGATGTAGTCGACGTCGTCGTAGGTGTGCTCGAGGACGGTGCGCTCCCACTCACCGAACGTCGGCATCGACGCCCCGGAGGAACCGCAGGCCACGAGCTCGAGGTCGGGCTGGATCTGCCGCATGGCCTTGGCGGTCATGGCGGCGAGCTTGCCGTAGTCCTCGGCGTTCTTGTGACCGAGCTGCCACGGGCCGTCCATCTCGTTGCCGAGGCACCACATCTTGATGGCGAAGGGCTCCTGGCGACCGTTCGACTTGCGGTACTCGCTGAGGGCGGTGCCGGCGTCGATGTTCGCGTACTCGAGGAGCTCGATGGCCTCCTGCGTGCCGCGCGTGCCGAGGTTGACGGCGAGCATGAGCTCCGAGCCGACCTGGTCGAGCCAGTGCTGGAACTCGTGCAGGCCGACCTCGTTCGTCTCGGTCGAGTGCCAGGCGAGGTCGAGTCGGCGGGGGCGCTGCTCGACCGGGCCGACGCCGTCCTCCCACTTGTAGCCGGAGACGAAGTTGCCGCCGGGGTAGCGGATCGCGGACACGTTGAGTTCCTTGACGAGCTCGACGACGTCCTTGCGGAAGCCGTGCTCGTCGGCGGTCTCGTGCGACGGCTCGTGGATGCCGTCGTAGACGTGGCGTCCGAGGTGTTCGACGAACCCGCCGAACAGGCGACGTCGCACCGGCCCCACGGTGAACGCGGCGTCGAGGACGAGGTGTGTGCGGGGCATGGATCTCCTTCGATCGTGGGGCTGCCTGCGCTCGGCGAAAGTGAGCGCTCACGTTCCCGAAACGCTAGCGGCTTTCCGCGCGACACGAAAGGGGGTGGCCACGAACATCACGGATCGGTCGTCACCCGCGCCGAAAGGGTGGCGGCACGCCGGGACGCGCGCTAATGTGAGCGCTCACGGAGCACCGACCCTGCTCCGACTCGGCCCGTCCCGATGGAGTGATGCCATGCCGAACCGAATCCCCGTACCCACCCCGCACCCACGAGGCGGCGCCTTCACACGGCGGAGCCTCCTCGCCGCGGGCGCAGCCGCCGCGACGGTCCTGCCGCTCGCCGCCTGCTCCAGCCCCCTCGCCGCCGGCATCGCCGGTGCACCGCTCAACCCGGAGACGCTCGTCTTCTGGAACCTGTTCGGTGGCGGTGACGGCCTCCGCATGCAGGAGATGGAGGCCGGCTACGCCAAGCAGCACGGCGGCTCGTCCTCGCTGCAGGCGACCACGTTCGCGTGGGGCAACCCGTACTACTCCAAGGTCACACTGGCCACCGTCGGGAACAAGCCGCCGGACGTCGCGATCGCCCACCTCACCCGCGCCAAGCCGCTCTGGGACGGCGACCTGCTCGACCCGATCACGAACGACGACCTGGCGAGCGTCGGCCTGAGTGCCAGCGACTTCAACCAGAAGGCGTGGACGGCGCAGAAGACCGACGGCAAGAACATCTGCATCCCGCTCGACACCCACCCGTTCGTGCTCTTCTACAACGTTGATGTCTGCCAGAAGGCCGGCCTCATCGACAGCGACGGCAACCTCAAGGACCTGACCGGGATCGACGCCTTCGAGAGCGCCCTCGCCGCGGTCGCGAAGGTCACCGGCGGCACGGCCCTCAACGTCGCGAACGTCAGCGAGATCGCGACCCCGTGGCGGTTCTTCTGGACGATGTACAACCAGATCGACGGTGCGACGCCGTTCATCAGCGACGGTGGCGCGAAGCTCACCGTCAACGAAGACGCGTACACGAAGGTCACCGACATGACCCAGAAGTGGGTGAAGAACGGCTGGCTCAACAAGGGCCTCGACTACGCCACCGCGCAGACGCTGATGTTCACCGGCAAGGCGGGCTTCTTCATGCAGGGCGAGTGGGAGATCAGCACGGCGCAGTCCATCAAGGGCCTGAAGTTCGGCATGGCGCCGATCCCGCAGCTCTTCGACAAGCCGGCGACGCAGGCCGACTCGCACACCTTCATCCTCCCGAGGAAGGACCGCACGCCCGAGCAGCGCAAGGCGCACATGCTCTTCATCAAGCAGATGCTCGAGCAGAGCCTCACGTGGGCGCAGGGCGGTCACGTCCCGGCCTACATGCCGACCTACGACAGCACCGCGTACAAGAAGCTCACGCCGCAGTCGAACTACGCCTCGGCCGCCGAGAGCGCCGTGTTCGACGACCCGGCCTGGTACGGCGGATCGGGGTCGACCTTCGAGAACACGGTCGGTGCCCAGCTCGCCCTCGTCCAGCAGGGCAGCAGCTCCCCCGCGCAGGCCATGTCCGCGATCAAGTCCCAGCTGTCCACCTACCTCAACACCCCGAGCCCGCTGTAAGCCCGCGCGAAAGGCACGATGACGTGACCACAGCACCTGTCCTCGACCGGCCCACCGACGCCACCACGGCGCCGCGTGCACGCCGGGCCGGCTCCTTCCGGACCAGCCTCACGCGCGGCCAGGGCCGCACGGGGTGGCTCTTCCTCGCCCCCTTCGGCCTGTTCTACCTGGCCTTCCTGCTCGGCCCCACGGTGTGGATGATCGTGTCGAGCTTCTTCAACACCTCGACGGTCCGCACCGGGCTCGGCAGCTTCGCCGGGTTCGCGAACTACGCCGAGATGCTCGGCCGTGACGACTTCTGGTCGTCGCTCTGGCACACCCTGCAGTTCACGCTCTACACGACACCGCCGCTCGTCATCCTGGCGTTCCTCTTCGCCGTGCTGACGAACCGGATGAACCGCGGCCAGTGGTTCTTCCGACTGGCGTTCTTCCTGCCGTTCATCCTGCCGTCGGCGACGATCTCGCTGATCTGGGTGTTCATCTTCACCCCTGCGACCGGTCTGTTCGCGTCGATCCAGTCGGCGCTCGGGCTGACCCCCGGCGCCGGCGTCCTGGCGAGCCCGAACACCGCGATGATCGGTGTCGCGATCGCCACGGTCTGGTGGACCCTCGGCTTCAACTTCGTGCTCTACCTGGCCGGCCTGCAGGAGATCCCGCGCGAACTGTACGAGGCGGCGGCCGTCGACGGCGCGTCGAACTGGCAGCAGATCAAGTCGATCACGCTCCCGCTGCTCGGCCGCACCACGACGCTGGTCATCCTGCTGCAGATCATCGCCAGCCTGAAGATCTTCGACCAGGTGTACCTGATGACGAACGGCGGACCGGGCATCTCGACCCAGGTCTCGCTGCAGCTCATCACCGGCGTCGGCTTCACCGACAACCGACTCGGCGCAGCATCGGCCGCGTCGGTGCTCCTGTTCATCGTGATCGTCGCGATCGCGATCATCCGGCAGATCGTCGAGCGCGCTGCCGCCAAGCGAGAGATGGGTGCCTGACGTGACCACCACCGAGAGCATCACGACCGACCGCCCGAAGCTCCGCACCGGGGTCTCCGCCGCGGCACCGGCGAACGCCGCGAAGATCGGCGTCTCCGGCAAGGGCTTCAACCTCGTCGCCGGCATCATCCTCGGCGTCTTCGCGGTGATCTGGCTCATCCCGAGCCTGTTCGCCCTGAAGACGTCCCTGTCCGACAACGGCGTCGCGGCCCTCGGCGCCAACTCGATCCTGTCGAACTGGAACCCGACGCTGCACTCCTACGCGGCACTGTTCCAGGCCGGCGACATCTGGAACTGGTACCTGGCGAGCGGCATCACGAGCCTCGTGACGACCGCCCTGACGGTGCTGTTCGCGTCGATGGCGGCGTTCGCGCTGTCCCGGCTCGCCTTCCGCGGGCGGAACGTCGCGTTCCTGCTCATCATCCTGGGCATCATGATCCCGACGCAGGTCCTGATCATCCCGATCTTCCAGGAGCTCAACTCGGTCGGCCTGCTGAACACCTACTGGTCGGTCATCTTCCCGCAGGTGCCCGCCGTGATCGCGGTGTTCATCTTCAAGCAGTTCTTCGACGGCATCCCCCGGGAGCTCGAGGAGGCGGCGCGCATCGACGGCGCCGGCATGTGGAAGATCTACTGGTCGGTGATCCTGCCGCTCTCGCGTCCGGTCATCGCGGCGGTGGCGATCCTGACGTTCGTCGGGGTCTGGAACAACCTGCTGCTGCCGCTGTTCGTGCTGTCGAACCCGGACCTCATGACGATCCCGGTCGGGCTCGCCACGGTCCAGGGCAGCTTCGGTCAACGCTACGCGGACATCCAGGCCGGGGCGATCCTGGCGGCGCTACCGCTGATCATCCTGTACCTGATCTTCCAGCGGCAGATCGTCGAGGGTGTGACGGGTTCCGGCCTCAAGGGCTGACGCGACCACAGGACGGACGGGAGGGACGGTGCCAGCTGGCGCCGTTCCTCCCGTCCCGCATGTGGGGACCCCGGACGCGGGGTGGCCGGCCCGCCGCGTCGTCCGGCATGATCGCGGGGTGCCGAAGACCCACCGGCGGCTGCTCGCCGCCATCGCCGCCACGGGCGTCCTCCTGTCCCTGACGGGGTGCGCGCACCACGACGCGTTCCCGAAGGACTACGGGCAGGCGTGGCTCGACCGCATGACGACCCTCCTCGGCGGCGGCGAGGACGGGCAGGGCGGAGCGGGTGGGCAGCTCCTCGCGGACGACGACGACCACGGACCGGTCACCGGGTCAGCCGCGCTCCAGTACGAGCTCTCGGGCCCGTACGACGTCCTCGCGGTGTGCCGTTCGACGGCGACCGTGCACCTGACGATCCGCGACTTCACCGCGCAGAAGGAGCACGACGGCGAGTCGACGGATCCCCGCACGGTCCTCGACGAGGGCGAAATCGTCTGCGGCGCGACCACCCGCCTGTCCATCACGGTGCCCGCCGACGCCGACGGCATCATGCTCGACGTCAGCACCGCCGATCGGTCGGGGCGGGCGCTGTGGGACGCGGCCATCGTGCCGCGGGGCTGGACGCCCTGACGCGACGGGGTGCGGATCAGGCGGAGACGGACTCGCGGGCCTGGTGCTTCCAGAAGCCGGAGAACGTGATCCGGGACTTCGGCAGCCCGGCACGGTGCAGGTGTCGACGCCCCTCCGTCGCGAGCGTCGACTCGCCCACCACGAAGGCGTACCCGCGGTCGTCGGCCGGGACATGCCGCTGGAGCTCGGCGAGCGCCGCCCGACCCGGGACCGCGTGCGGGGCGACCTCGTCGCGGACGATCCAGGTGACGGAGACACCCGCGGGTGCGTCGAGGGGGCGGACGTCGCCTCTGGACGGGACCTCCTGGATGATGCGGCCGACCGCGTCGCGCGGGAGCGAGGCGGCGATGCCGACGACCCCGGGGAGGCCGGTCTCCTCGGCGGCGACCAGCACCTCGCTCGTGTCGGGCGGGCAGTCGAAGATGCAGCCCTGGTCGAGCATCGCGAGTTCGTCACCGGGGCGGGCGTCGCAGGCCCAGATGGCTGCGCGCCCCTCTGGGGTGCCGTCCGCGTCGGTGTGCACGACGAAGTCGACGTCGAGTTCGGGTGTGCCGTCGGCGAGCCGGCGGAAGGCCGCGACGGTGTAGTTCGCGCAGTGCGGGCGGACGTCCTCGGGGATGGCGAGGTAGGTCGGCCACCACTTCGTGCCGTCGAGGTCGGGCATCCGGAAGGCGTCCTGGTCCGGGCGCTGCACGAACAGGCGGAACCAGTGGTCGAACCCGAGGTACCGGAACTCGTGCAGGTCGTCACCGGTGACCGTGACGCGGTGCATCGACGGGCTGACCCGTTCGGTGCGGACGACCCGCGCGCGGAAGAGCCGGGGGTTCTCGGGCAGGAGCCGCGGGATCTTCGCCATGAGGCAAGGCTAACCTAAGATGATCTCCGTGCCAGCCCCCATCCCCACCCTGGCTCCCGTCCGGGAGGCCCCCGCCACGCGTCCGACCGACGCGCTCGGCGTGCACCGAACCGCCGTCCGACGCCGGGCCCTGGTGATCGTCGCCCTCGTCGTGGTGCTCGCCCTGGTGGCGGTCGCTAGCCTGCTCCTCGGCAGCAACCGGATCGGCGCAGACCGCGTCCTCGACGGGCTCATGCGCACCGGCAGCAGCACGGACGAGGCGATCGTCTGGGGCTCCCGCATCCCTCGCACCCTCATCGGTGCCGCGGTCGGAGCGGCGCTCGGGATCGCGGGCCTGCTCATGCAGGGGCACACCCGGAACCCCCTCGCCGACCCGGGCCTGTTCGGCGTCTCGTCCGGTGCCGGCCTCGCGGTCGTGATCGGCGTCTACGTGTTCGGCATCACGAGCACGGGCGCCACGGTGTGGTTCGCGCTCGTCGGGGCCCTCGTGGCGAGCGTGGTCGTGTTCTCGGTGACGATCGCGGGCAGCGGGACCGCGAGCCCGGTGCCCCTCGCCCTCGCCGGCGCCGCGGTCTCGGCGCTGCTCGGTGCCCTGACGTCGTTCGTGGTGCTCACCGACCAGGACTCGCTCGACGCGTACCGCCTGTGGGTCGTCGGGTCGCTCGCGGCACGGCAGCTCGACGTCCTCGGAGCGGTCTGGCCGTTCCTCGTCGTCGGACTCGTGCTCGCCGTACTGAACGTGCGGGCGCTCGACGCGCTCGGGCTCGGGACGGACCTGGCGAAGGGCCTCGGCGAGAACGTGCTCGTCGCGCGGCTCGTCGGACTCGGCGGCATCACGCTCCTCGCCGCCGGGGCGACCGCCGCCGCGGGCCCGATCGGGTTCGTCGGCCTCACGGTGCCGCACGTCGCCCGGGCACTCGTCGGCACGGGGCACCGCTGGACCCTGCCGGTGTCCGCGCTGGTGGGTGCGGCGCTCGTCGTGCTCGCGGACGTGGTCGGTCGCCTGATCGGGGGCTTCGCCGAGGTGGAGGTCGGCATCGTCCTGGCCGTCATCGGCGGGCCCGTGTTCGTCGCCGTCGCACGTCGCCGATCGCTGGTGTCGCTGTGAGCGCGGCGGAGCAGGCGCGAACGCGCACGGGCACGGGAGCACACCCCCGCGCGCAGGCCGCTGCCGGTCGTCGCGGCGTCGTGGTCGGTCCCGTCGGGCTCGCCTGGCGCCCCCGCGTCTTCTGGTACACGGTCGCAGCGCTCGGTGCCGTCGGCGTCCTGATCGTCCTCGGTGTCGCGATCGGCTCGACCTGGATCGCCCCGGCCACGGTCCTCCGCTCGCTGTTCGGTCTCGAGACGGGGCCGGACGCCTTCATCGTCTCCACCCTGCGCCTCCCCCGCGTCCTCACCGGCGCACTCGTCGGCCTGACCCTCGGTGTCGCCGGCGCCCTCACCCAGACCTTCACGCGGAACCCCCTCGGGACGCCCGACATCATCGGGGTGACCTCCGGCGCGAGCGTCGGAGCGGTGGCCGCGATCGTGCTCGGCGGCGGGTCGTACTCGGTCTCGGCGATCGTCCTCGGCGGGGGCATCCCGGTGGCCGCGACGATCGGTGCGCTCCTCGCGGCCGCGGCGGTGTACGGGTTCGGGTGGCGCGGCGGCGTGCAGAGCTACCGGCTGATCCTCGTCGGCATCGGCGTGAGCGCCACGCTCGACGCCGTCACGAGCTACCTGCTCGTCCGCGCGAAGATCACGGCGGCAGCGGCGGCCTCGCAGTGGCTCGTCGGCAGCCTGTCGAGCACCTCGTGGTCGAGCGTCTGGCCGCTGCTCGTGATCGCCGCGATCGCCGTCCCCCTGGCCCTGGCCACGAGCGCCGCACTCGGCATCGGGCAGCTCGGCGACGAGGTCGCGACCGGGGTGGGCCTGGCCGTGCAGCGACACCGACTCGTCGTGATCGCGCTCGCGGTCGTCCTGACCGCCGCCGCCGTCGCCGCGGCCGGCCCGGTCGGCTTCGTCGCGTTCGTCGTCCCGCAGGTCGGGCTCCGGCTCGCCGGCACGAACCGTCCACCCCTGCTGCTCGCCGGAGCGCTCGGTGCCGCCCTCGTCCTCGCCGCGGACCTGCTCGCCCGGTCGGCGTTCCCGTGGCAGGTGCCGGTCGGCATCATCACGACCGTGATCGGCGCCCCGTACCTGATCTGGCTCCTCATCCGTCACCGCAAGGAGATGTCCCGATGACCCCCACCCCGGACACCACGACCGACGCCACCGTCCCCGTGCTCGAGGCCCGCGGGCTCGCGGTCGGCTACGACCGGCACCCCGTCCTCTCCGACCTCGACCTGCGGATCGAGCGGGGCACCGTCACGACGTTCCTCGGCGCGAACGGCTGCGGGAAGTCCACGCTCCTCAAGGCCTTCGGCCGGGTGCTCAAGCCCCAGGCCGGCGAGGTCCACCTCGACGGGACCCCGATCCGCCGGGAGTCGAACCGAGCGGTCGCGAAGAAGCTCGCGATCCTGCCGCAGTCCCCCGTGGCCCCGGCCGGCACGAGCGTCCTCGACCTGGTGATGCGCGGCCGGAACCCGCACCAGTCGTGGGCGAAGCCGTGGACCGCCGACGACGCCGACGTCGCCGAGCAGGCCATCGCGGCGACCGGTCTGACCGAGGTCGCCCACCGGGACGTCGCGAGCCTGTCGGGCGGGCAGCGGCAGCGCGCGTGGATCGCGCTCGTGGTCGCGCAGCAGGCCGAGACGCTCCTGCTGGACGAACCGACAACCTACCTCGACCTGGCGCACCAGCTCGAGGTCCTCCGGCTCGTCCGGCGCCTCAACCGCGAACAGGGATCGACCGTCGTCATGGTCCTGCACGACCTGACGCTGGCGGCCCGGTACTCGGACCGGCTCGTGGTCCTGCACGAGGGCGGTGTCGCAGCGGACGGCACCCCGGCGGACGTCCTCACGCCGGAGCTGCTGGAACGCGCGTTCGGGTTGCACGCCCGCGTCGTCGCCGACCCGGTGACCGGGGCCCCGATGATCGTCCCCGAGGCCGACGAGCACGACGTGGTCCGCCACGACGAACTGGCGGGCGCGCTCAACTTAGGTTAGCCTCTCCTAACGTGAAGACCTTCCGCCGCGGCTCCTTCCGCGCCGCCCTCGTGACCTCCGTGGCCGTCTCGGCCCTCCTCCTCGCCGGCTGCTCCAGCACGAACAGCTCCGACGACAGCGCCGGCAGCGGCAGCAGCGCCGCGGCCGACGGCGCCTGGTCGTACAAGGACGCAACCGGCACGACCGTCAAGGTCGACCACACCCCGAAGCGCATCGTCGTGCTCAACGACATCGCGATCTCGTTCATCGAGTACGGGCTCAAGCCGGTCGGCACCTTCGGGCAGCTCACCATGGCGAAGGACGCCCGCTTCGACGACCTCGACACCGACGGCATCACGCAGCTCGGCGAGGCCTACGGCGACATCGACCTCGAGCAGCTCGCCGCGCTGAAGCCCGACCTCGTCGTCACCTCGGTCTACCCGACGGACGAGAAGGGCACGCTCGACACCACCCAGCCGGGCTACGGCTTCAAGGACAAGGAACAGCAGAAGCAGGTCCAGGCGATCGCTCCGGTCGCCCAGGTCAAGTGGGGCGGCAAGGGCGAGGACGTCATCAAGACCATCGCCGACCTCGCCGAGTCGCTCGGTGCGAAGGAATCCACGGTCGACGCGGCCGAGGACCGCTTCGAGACCGCAGCGGACGACCTCGAGAAGGCCGCGAAGGAGTCCGACCTCTCGGTCGTCTCGATGTACGCCGACGGCGACGGCGCCTACGTCACCCGCCCGAGCGACGAGCCGACGCTGCAGATGTACACGTCCTTCGGCGTCGACTTCGTGAACCCGAAGCCCAAGGGCTTCTACTGGGGCATCTACTCGTGGGAGAACGCCGGGCAGATCTCCGGGGACGTGATCCTGCTGTCGCAGCAGGGCTACCAGGTCGCCGACCTCGAGAAGCAGCCGACGTTCGCCGACAACGCGGCGCTCGAGGCCGGCCAGGTGCACAGCTGGACCTTCCCGGCGCTCGACTACGCGTCGCAGGCCGGCTACATGCAGCAGCTCGCGGGCTGGCTCGAGGACAGCAAGAAGCTGTCGTAGTCGCCACCGGACGACGGACGGGAGGCGCGGTGCCGGCTGGCACCGCGCCTCCCGTCGTTCGTCCGGTGCAGCTCACCCCACGGACACCGCCGCGTTGACCGCCGTCTGCGCCTGCCGCCACACGGCGGCACGGGTGCTCGCGTACGTCCCCTCGACGTTGTCGAAGTGGCGCAGGTTCGCCTTCCCGCCGTCGGTGTTCCCCTGCCAGTAGGCCGTCACCGCGCGGGTCGTCCCGCCGATGAGCCAGATCTGGTCGGCGTCGTCGGTCGTGCCGGTCTTGCCGAACACCGTCGCACCGTCCGGGGTCTGCCCGCCGTTCGCGGTACCGCCGCGGAACGCGCCCTGCATGACCTCGAACGCGGTGGTCGCGACGGCGGTGGGGACGGCCTGCCGGCACGAGCGCTGCTGGCCGCCGAGCTGCTCGCCGTCCCGTGAGGTCACCTGGTCGATGACGACCGGCGCGCAGTACACGCCGCCGTTCGCGACGCCGGCGTACGCGGCCGCCATGGTGAGCGGCGCGATGCTCGTCGTGCCGAGCACGGCCGCGGGGTTCGCCGGCAGGGCTCCCCCGGTCGCCGGGTGCACGCCGAGCGCCGCCGCGGTGTCGCGGATGTCGCACAGGTCGAGCTGCTCGGCCATCGACGCGTAGGCGGCGTTCACCGACTGCGCCGTCGCCGCGCGGACCGTGAAGCGGCCGGTCTGCCCCGGCGAGTCGTTCTTCGGGTTCCAGTACGAGTCGATCGTCTGCCCGCACTGCGTCCACGAGCTCCGACCGTGCCGGGTGCCGTCGACGACCGCGTCGGGGCTCTTGCCGGCGGCGAGCCACTGCAGGAGCGTGAACATCTTGTAGGTCGAGCCGACCTGGAACCCGGTCGAGTCGCCGTTCGCCTCGTCGGTCGCGTAGTTCAGCGAGGTCGCGCTCGCGGGGGCGTTCGACGAGCGGTCGTAGTCCTTGTTCTGCGCCATCGTCAGGACCCGACCGGTCCCGGCCTCGACCGTGTCCAGCGTGGCGCCGAGTGCGAACCGGGACTCGGTGGCCGGGTCGTAGCGGTCGAGCAGCGCCTTCTGCTGCCCGTTCAGGTCGAGGTCGAGGGTCGTCTGCACGCGGTAGCCGCCCTTCCGCCAGGCGTCGTCGCGGCGGTCCTGCGTCGGGCCGAGCTGCGGCAGTTCCCGAGCGGCCTCGACCGCGTACTGGCAGAAGAACTCCGCGCCGCGGGCGACGGCCTCGCACCCCTGCTGCGGGGGCGTCAGGCGGACGTACTCGGCCGGCTTCGACGCCAGTGCCTCGGTGAGCTCGGCACGGCTCAGGTGCCCCTGGTCGTGCATCGACCGGAGGATGACGTCGCGGCGGGCGACGTTGTCGGCGTAGTGGCTCGGGCGCGACAGGTCCCGCCGCTCCGGCCACTGCACGATCGCGATGAGCGACGCGGCCTCGGCCGGGGACAGGTCGGTGGCGTCCTTGCCGTAGTAGCGCTGCGCGGCGGCCTGCACCCCGTACGTCTGGTCGCCGAAGTACGCGATGTTGAGGTACGCCGACAGGATCTCCTGCTTCGAGTACTCCTTCGCGAGGCCGATCGCCAGCTTCATCTCGGCGAGCTTGCGCTGCGCGGAACGCTTCGTCGCCTCCTTGTACGCGGCGTCCCGCTCCTCGGCCGTCGGGAGCTCGCTCGCCTGCTGGATCTTGATGTTCCGCACCAGCTGCATCGTGATGGTCGACCCGCCGGAGCTGCCCTTGCCGCCCGCGGCGACCACGCTCACGAGGGAGCGGACCATGCTCGTCGCGTCGACGCCGCCGGTCTCGTAGAAGCGCTTGTCCTCGCCGTCGACGGCCGCGTGCTCGAGGGTGTCGCTGATCTGGTCGAGGCTGAGCTCCTGCCGGTTCTGCGCCCAGACGTTCGCCAGGTGCACCGGCTTCCCGCCGCGGTACGCCCAGACCTCGTTGCGCTGCGGCAGCTCATCGATCTCGATGTACTCCGGCATCGAGTCGAAGACCCCGATCGCCGAGGTCGTCCCCACCCCGGCCACCGCCAGCACCGGCGTCACGCCGACCCCGACCAGCAACCCGGCGAGCACACTCCCGCCGACGAAGCCGAGCGCGGCTCCTCCTGCACGTCTGAACGTCATCCCCTGGGCCTCCCCCTCGTGTGGATCACCGCTGCTGCGGTTCCCGGAGCGTCCCAGCCGAGGTCGGACGACAGCCGGGACTTCCCCGGGGAAGTCCGTCACGGCGGCTGGGAAGGTCCCGAGGCGGTACGGATCGTTACAGGAGGCCGTGCTCGTACGCGAAGATGACCGCGTGCACGCGGTCCCGCAGGCCGAGCTTCGCGAGGACCCGGCCGACGTGCGTCTTCACCGTCGACTCGCTCGTGTGCAGCGACGACGCGATCTCCTGGTTCGACAGTCCCCGCGCCATCGCGAGCAGCACGTCCCGTTCCCGGGGTGTGAGCGCGGCCGCGGGGTCCGGGCCGCCGTCCCCCGGATCCGGCAGCCGGGTGCCGAACAGGTCGAGCATCCGCTGGGTGACGCGGGGTGAGACGACCGCCTCACCCGAGGCCACGGCACGGATCGCGTCGAGCAGCTGCGCGGAGCTGATGTCCTTGAGGAGGAACCCGCTCGCCCCCGCTCGCAACCCGCCGAACGCGTACTCGTCGAGGTCGAACGTCGTGAGCACGAGCACGCGGGTGTCGGGGAGCTGCTCGACGATCGCGGCGGTCGCGGTGACCCCGTCGACGCGGGGCATGCGGACGTCCATGAGCACGACGTCCGGGTGGTGGGCGCGAGCCAGCTGGACGCCGGCAGCACCGTCCTCGGCCTCTCCCACCACCTCGATGTCGGGCTGGGCGTCGAGCAGGAGCCGGAACCCCGTGCGGATGAGCTGCTGGTCGTCGACGATCGCGACGCGGATCACTCAGGCCTCCTTCCGGACCGGGATCGTCGCCCGGACCTCCCAGCCGTCCGCGGGGCGCGGACCGGCGTGGACGCTGCCGCCGAGGGCGTGCACGCGCTCGCGGATGCCCACGAGCCCACGCCCGGCACCGATCTGCGGTGCGGGGGCGGTCCGTCGAGCGTCGTCCGTCACGGTGACGACGACCTCGTCGGACGAGGTGGTCACGGTGGCGGTCACCGCGCGGGCACGGGGGGCGTACCGCACGACGTTCGTGAGGGCCTCCTGGACGATGCGGTAGACCGCCAGCTGCAGGGCGTCGTCGTCCGGCGGACCACCGGCGACCTCGAGCGTGACGGGGGTGCCGAGCGCGCGGAAGCCGTCGACGAGTTGCGGGAGGTCACGGACGGCCGGCTGCGGGGCGAGGGAGTCCGCAGCGTCGGCGCCACCGCTGCCGGCACCCGGCTCGGACAGCACACCGAGCATGCGCCGCATGTCGGTCATCGCGCTCCGGCCGACGTCCGCGACGCCGCGCATCGCCGTCGCGGACGGGTCGTCGTCCGGCAGCCCCGCCGCGGCGCCCTCGGCCAGTCGGACCATGACCGTGACCGAGTGCGACACGATGTCGTGCATCTCGCGGGCGATCCGTGCGCGTTCGGCTGCCGCAGCGAGCCGGGCCTGCTGATCGCGCTCGCGGGCGAGCTGGCGTGCCCGGTCGATGAGCGCCTCGGTGTAGCGGCGGCGGTCCCCGGTCGTCGTGCCGATCAGCACCGCGATGACCAGGAAGGCCGGCAGCGCGGGTGCGAAGACCTCGCCGAGTCCACCCGATCCCGGGGCCACGACCCACACCCGGACCCCGGTGGCCGCCGCACCGAGCACGGATGCGACGGCGATGCTCCACCACCCCGCTGCCCGCGACCACCACACGCACGCGGCGAAGGCGGCGAACAGCATCGGCGAGTACCCCGCCTCGGTCCACGCCATCGCGACGACGGACACGAGCCCGGCCACGACCGTGACCTGCGGCCGGGTCCGACGGAACGGGATGCCCGCGACCGCGATGCCGACGAGGACCAGCACCACGACCGTGTTCGTGACCGAGGAGTCCGCGCGCCAGACGCCGCCGATCGCGAAGGCGACCTCGGGGCCGCCCCAGAACAGGACGAGCAGGACGTCCGCCGCACGCGGGTGTCCGGCCCACCAGCGCCGGATCCGTCCGGGCGCGACGGGCAGCGTGAGGTCCCCGGCGCCGTCGTGCACGGCGCCGGGGACGGGTTCGGTCATCGTCACGCGTCCCGCTTCTGCGCCAGGACGAGTGCCGTCGCCGACGCCGCGACCACCCAGGCCGCCAGCACCGCGAATCCGCTCCACCCTCCCAAGGCTAGGACGCCGTCGTGCCAGCCCGAGGTGTCCTCGGTGCCGAACTGCATGAGCGGCTGCCCGGCGTTCTGCGGGAGCAGGTTGTTCAGCGTGCCGAGCCACGTCGCGTTCGTGAACCCCTGCACGAGCTGGACCACCACCGGGGCCACGAGCATGAGCCCGAGCACGGTGGCGATCGCCCCCGCGGTGGAGCGCAGCACGATGCCCACGGCGAAGGCGAGCAGCGCGATGAGGGTCAGGTACACCGACGCACCGAGCAGCGGCATCGCGACGCTGGTGTCGAGCGAGGCCTCGACCCCGTTCGCGTCGGCGATCGGCAGCGTCGTGAACGCCGTCGCCCACACGCTGACGGCGCTCGTGACGAACACGGTCGCGGCGAGCACGATGCCCTTCGCGGCGAGCGCCTCCCACCGCCGGGGCACCGCCGAGAACGTCGACCGGATCATGCCCGTGCCGTACTCGCCGGTCACGACGAGGGCGCCGATGACGGCCACGACCAGGACGGCGATCGTCGCACCGCTGGTGCTGTACTGCACGAGCGCGTTCCGGGCGGCGTCCCCGGTGACGGTCCGGCCCCCGTCGTCCGCCAGCGAGGCGAGCAGGACGCCGATGCCGATCGGCACGAGGACGAGGACGAGCAGGCTCCAGATCGTGGAGCGGAGGGACCGCAGCTTGATCCACTCGGAGTGCAGCACACCCGAGAACCGGACGCGTGCGGCGTCGTGCTGGTGCAGCGTGCGGGGCCGGTCGATCGTCGTCGTGGCGCTCATCGTGCGACCTCCGACCGGTACTCGACCTCGTCGTGCGTGAGTTCGAGGTACGCCTGCTCGAGGCTCGCCTCGGTGGAGGCCAGCCGGTGCAGGACGATCCCGGACGCAGCGGCCGCCTCGCCGATCTGTTCCGCGCCGAGTCCGCGCACGTGCAGTGCGCCGTCGTCCTCGTACGTGACCGCGACGTCCGGACCGGCGATGGCGGTCATGAGCCGGTCGGGCTCCGGCGTCCGGACGGAGACGGAGCGCTCGGTCGAGGACGCGACGAGGTCGGCGAGGTCCGTGTCGGCGAGGACCCGGCCGCGGCCCATCACGACGATGCGGTCCGCGGTCAGCGCCATCTCGCTCATCAGGTGGCTCGAGATGAAGACCGCACGGCCCTCCGCGGCGAGGCTCCGGGCGAGCTGCCGCACCCACACGACGCCCTCGGGGTCGAGGCCGTTGACCGGCTCGTCGAGGATGAGCGTCTGCGGGTCGCCGAGGAGCGCCGCGGCGATGCCGAGCCGCTGCCCCATGCCGAGGGAGAACCCACCGACGCGCTGCTTCGCGACCCGCTCGAGACCGGTCATGCCGATGACCTCCTCGACCCGGGCCTTCGGGATCCGGTGCGTCGCGGCGAGGGCGCGCAGGTGGTCGTACGCGCTGCGGCCCTTGTGCACGGCCTTCGCCTCGAGCAGCGCCCCGACGCGGCGGAGCGGGTCGCGGAGCTCGCGGTACGGGCGCCCGTCGACCACGGCGCTGCCCGAGGTCGGGCTGTCGAGGCCCATCACGGCCCGCATGGTCGTGGACTTGCCGGCGCCGTTCGGGCCGAGGAAGCCGGTGACCACCCCGGGGCAGACGGTGAACGACACGTCGTCGACGGCGACCTTCTCGCCGTAGCGCTTCGTCAGGTTCTGGATCTCGATCATGCGGCAACCGTACGGAGACCGCACCCGCCCGCACATCGGCACCGGAACCGATCTCCGGGCGCGCTGCGTGGTACCCCGGTACCACGCGGAGGGGCTCCGGATACGCTCGACGGATGGCGGACCACGGGTGGCGCGAGGACGTCCTCGGAGCGCCGTTCGAGCGCCTCGAGCTCCCGCTCGGCGAGGACCACGAGGGACCGGTGGTGGCCACGCTCGTCCGACGACGCCGATCCGCCGCGGACCTCCTGCTGCACGCACGCGGTCCGCTGCTCGGCGTCGACGTGCTGTACGTGCACGGCTGGTCGGACTACTTCTTCCAGGTCGAGCTCGCGGAACGCGTCGAGCGGCTCGGCGCCCGGTTCCACGCCCTCGACCTGCGCAAGTACGGGCGGAGCCTGCGACCGCGGCAGACCCCGGGGAACGTCGACGACCTCGCCACCTACGACGAGGACATCGCCGCCGCGCTCGACGCCATCGCCGCGGAGCACCACGGCGAGACCGGTCGTCGGCTCGTGCCGATGGGCCACTCGACCGGCGGTCTGACCCTGTCGCTGTGGGCGGCCCGGCACGCCGACCGGGTCGACGGTCTCATCCTGAACAGCCCGTGGCTCGAGTTCCAGGCGAGCGCGGTCGGCCGTGCGATCGTGGCGCCGGTCATCAAGCTCGGCGCCCGTCGGAACCCGCTCGCGCCGATGCCCGCCGTCGACCCCGGCTTCTACACCCGCACGGTGTCCGCCGCGGGCGAGGGCTCGTGGACGTACGACCAGCAGTGGCGACCCGACCGGGGCTTCCCCCTGCACCCGAACTGGCTCGCCGCGGTGTTCGACGGCCAGGCCACGGTCGAGGCCGGACTCGACCTCGAGGTGCCCGTGCTCGTCCTCCTCAGCGACAAGAGCATGCTGCAACCCCGGTGGGACGACGGGATGGCGCGGGCGGACGTCGCGCTCAACGTGGACGTCGTCGCGCAGCGTGCCCTGTCCCTCGGCAGCGAGGTCACGGTCCGACGCCTGCACGGCGCCGTGCACGACGTCGTGCTCTCCGCCCCCGAGGTCCGCGAGCGCGCCTACGACGCCGTCGGCCGCTGGGCCGCGTCGCTCCCCCGCTAACACGACGCCGCTGAACACGACGCCGCTACCCTGATCGCCATGTCCTCCGTCTCGCTCGTCCGGCTCGACCCGACCGGCGCCGACCGCGCCGACCTGATCGCGTTCCTCACCGGCGAGGAGTTCCCGTTCCACGTCCGGCGCACCATCCCCCGCGCCGACGCCGAGGCCGCCGTCGACGCCGGTGCGTACCGCGACGACGAGCACGACACCTCCTGGTTGGAGCACGACGAGCTCGGCCGCGTCGGGATCGTCCGGCTCGAGGACCTGGCCGACCCCGTCCCGCTCTTCGACCTCCGGATCGCCGGTCGGTTCCGCGGGCAGGGCCTCGGCGTCCCGGCACTCCGCGCGACGACCGACCACGTGTTCCGCACCCTGCCCGAGGTCACGCGCTTCGAGGGGCAGACCCGCGAGGACAACGTCGCGATGCGCCGCGTGTTCGTCCGCGCCGGTTGGGTGAAGGAGGCGCACTACCGCGAGGGATGGCCCGTCGAGGGCGGACGCCCCGTCGCCTCGGTCGGCTACGGCGTGCTCCGCCGCGACTGGGAGACGGGCACGACCACGCCGGTGCCGTGGGACGACGACGAGCGCTGACCGTCGCGGTTCGCGATCCCCGGGATCGACGAACCGGAACGGTCACGCGGGACGGCTGAACAGGTTCACCAGCGTGCCGTCCGGGTCCCGGAGGATCGCGGACCGGTTGCCCCACGGCATCGTCGTCGGAGGCAGCACCACGTCGGCGGGACCGTCCTGCAGGCGGTCGAACGTCGCGTCCACGTCCGCCACGAGGAACTCGACGATCGCGCTGCCCGCCGCACCCGCCCGGGGCGCGTCGACGCCGAGCACCGCGACCGTCGACGGCGTCCCGAGCGCGAGCACGAGGCCGCCGGTCACGATCTCCGCGAAGACCGGAGCCGGACGTCGGGCGGTGGTGCCGGTGACGCGCTCGTAGAACGCCACCATCCCGTCCAGGTCGTCGGTGATGATGCGGATCGATGCGAACTCCACGGTGTGCCTTCCCGGGTGACCACCGTGGCCACCCGGGGTCGAGCATCCTCGCCGTCCGCGACACCGTCCTGTCGGGGTTTCCGCGGATCGGACCGTCAGTCCCCGAGGACGGGTCGGAGCACCCCGTGCGGGATGTCGAGCTCCTCGGTCCGGACGACCCGCGGCGGCGCGACCTCGTCCGTCTCCTCGACGGCCAGCACCCGGTCGCCGCGGAACGCCCGGACCCCGTCGCGCAGTCGGCACCAGGCGACGAGGTACCAGTCCTCCCCCTTGCCGACGTACCCGAGCGGCTCGACCGTGCGGTCGGTCTCGGTGCCGGTCGCGTCCCGGTACCGCATCCGCACCACGCGTCCGCCCGTGAGCGCCCCCGCGAGTGCGACGGGTGCCGGGGCCCGGTCCCCCGTCTCGAGCAGGAGCACCCGTGCCGCGAGTCGGGCCGTCCGTCGGGCGTCGTCCTCGGCGAGCACCGCGGTGACCTTGCGCGCTGCGCTCCTGGCGGCGTCGCGGAAGGGGCTCGCACCGAGGGTCCCGAGGCCGATCGCCACGGCGAGCGCCTCGTCCACCGTGAGCCCGAGGGGCGGGAGCGTCGCGCGGGCGTCGATGGTGTACCCGCCGGTGCGTCCGGGCTCGGACCAGATCGGGAGGCCGGCCTCCTGCAACGCGCGCAGGTCCCGTTCGACGGTGCGGACGCTCACCCCGAAGTGCTCGGCCAGGCGACGAGCGCTCCGTCGGCCGGGTGCCGCCGCGCGCAGCTCCTCGACGAGCGCGTACAGGCGGTCGGTCCGGTTCACGACGCGACCCTAGCGCCCTGGACGCACCACGGGACGGGCCAGGAGGCGCGGTGCGGGCCGGCACCGCGCCTCCTGGCCCGTGGACGGTCGCGTCTCAGGAACGCGACAGGCGCGTCACCGTCGCGTGGGCACCGTCCGCGATCAGCCCGTCGAGGGCGTCGCGGTAGGCCGTGACGAACCGGTCGTCGTCCACGAGGTCACCGAAGACCTGGCGGTTCCGGATGAAGGCGAGCCGGTCGTCCCGCTGCGTGAGCGCGATGCGGTGCAACGGCTCGGCCAGCCGGTCGACGATCTGGATCGGCTCGCCGGACTCGTCGGTGCCCTCGTCGTAGCGCGCCCACGAGGCCACGATGCCCGCGGACAGGGTGACGGGTCGGTCGGCGGCGAGGTTCTCGCGCACCACCGGCAGCAGCCACTTCGGGATGCGGTCGCTCGACTCGGCGCAGAGCCGGGCGAGGGTGTCGCGGACCTCGGGGTTCTGGAAGCGCTCGATGAGGGTGGACTTGTAGTCCTCGAGGTCGATGCCGGGCACCGGGTGCAGGGTCGGCGTGCCCTCCTCGTCCATGTACCGGCGCAGGAAGGTCGCGATCGCCGGGTCCTGCGTGGCCTCGTGCGCGTAGCGGTACCCGGACAGGTACCCGAAGTAGCACAGGCCCTGGTGGCTCGCGTTCAACAGCCGCAACTTCATCAGCTCGTACGGCTCGACGTCGTCGACGATCTGGACGTCGGCCTGCTCGTACGGCGGACGGCCCGCGGGGTGGTCGTCCTCGAGCACCCACTGGAAGAACGGTTCGGCGACGACGGGCCAGGCATCCTCGATGCCGAGCTCGTCACCGACCCAGGCGCGGTCCTCGTCGGCGGTGACCGGGGTGATCCGGTCGACCATCGAGTTCGGGAACGAGACGTGCTCGTCCATCCAGTCGGCGAACGCCGGGTCCTGCAGCCGGGCGTAGGCGGTGAACATCTGGCGGGCGACGTGCCCGTTCCCCTGGATGTTGTCGCAGGACATCACGGTGAAGGGCTCCAGCCCGCGGTCCCGCCGGCGCCGCAGGGCCTCGACGACGAGTCCGAACACGGTGTGCGGCGGGCCGTCGCCGCGCAGGTCGGCCGCGACGCCCGGCTCGTCGGCGACGAACTCGCCGGTGACGTGGTCGAAGTTGTAGCCACCCTCGGTGATGGTCAGGCTGACGATCCGGGTGTCCGGGTGCGCCATCTTCTCGACGACGGCGTCGGGGTCGTCGACGGCGAGCAGGTAGTCGACGATGCTGCCGATCACGCGGGACTCGCGGGTGCCGTCGGGGTGCTTGAGGACGAGCGTGTACAGCCCGCCCTGCTCGGCCATCGCCGTGGCCATCCGACGGTCCTGCTCGAGCACGCCGACGCCGCAGATGCCGTACTCGCGGGCCTCGCCCTGCTGGAGCAGCCGGTCGATCACCATCGCCTGGTGCGCCCGGTGGAAGCCGCCGACGCCGAAGTGCACGATGCCGGCGGTGATCCCGTCGCGGTCGTAGGTCGGGACGGCGACACCGCTCGCGGCGATCTCGTCGAGGTGCTGCGGGGACAGACGGACGGGCATCGGGTACTCCTTCGTACGGCGGACGTGCTCGCCCAGTCAACCACGTGCACATCTGTTCAGAACCACGGTTCCCGCCGGGGTACGTACCTGAAGATGCTCTCCACGTCGTTGCACCGAGTGCATCGATGCACCTAGTGTCGTGGCCGTGACCCTGTCGATCGACCGCCGTGCTGCCCTCAAGGCGAAGCACCGTGCGGCGATCCTGCAGGCCGCCCGCGACCTCGTCGAGGAGCGCGGGGGCCGCGGGTTCAGCGTCGAGGACCTCGCCTCACGGGCCGACATCGCCCGCCGGACCGTGTTCAACCACTTCGGGTCCCTCGACGAGGTCCTGCTCGCCGTCTGCGAGCAGGAGCTCTCGGTCATCATCGACCGCTTCCTCGCCGACATGGCGAAGACCCCGGTCGGCGACGGCAGCCGGTCGTCGATGTTCGACGAGCTCGAGTCCGCCGCCCGCAGTGCCGACCTGGCGCCCGCGATCGCCGGGATGTACCGGATCCTCGGCGACCCCGGCAAGGACGACCCCAAGGCCGCGGTGCTCACCCAGACCGCCTTCGCACGGGTCACCGAACGCCTCCGCGACGAGGTCGCCCGACGCCACCCGGCCGCCGACGCCCTCGACGCCGCACTCCTCGTCGAGTCCCTGATGAGCGGGATCGTCGTGATCGCCGAGCACTGGCTCACGACGACCGGACCCCGCCTCGACCAGGACGCGCTCGACGACTGGGACGCCCTGCTCGCACGACTCGTGCACAGCGTCCGCAGCGGCTACATGGCCGACGACTGACACTTCCCTCCCAGGGGTCCACCGGCGCACCCCGCTCCACAGCAGCTGACAACGAAAGGATCGGGGCAACCGCATGGCCGGTCTCCTCTACCGTCTCGGACGGTTCTCCGCACGACGCCACTGGCTCGTGATCATCGCGTGGGTGGTGATCATGGGCATCGCGGGTGTCACGTACTCGCTCTTCGCCGGCACCATCTCGTCGTCGATCACGATCCCGAACACCAAGACGAGCCAGGTGCAGGACGAGCTCGCCGACAAGTTCCCGTCCGCGAACGGCGGCACCGGAACGATCGTCTTCGAGACGACGAACGGCAAGGCCTTCAGCGACGCCCAGAAGTCCGACGTCGCCGACTTCCTGCAGAAGGTCGAGAAGCTCGACGGCGTCAAGGGCGCCACGAGCGGGTTCGACACCCAGCAGCAGCTCGACGACCAGCGGCAGAAGATCGTCGACGGCCGCGAGCAGATCACCGACGGCCGTGCGCAGATCGAGAGCGGTCAGGAGGAGCTCGACGCGCAGAAGTCGCAGTTGGCGTCCGGCAAGGAGCAGATCGCCAGCGCGCAGGCCCAGCTGAACGCGCAGAAGGCCCAGGCCGAGGCAGCGGGAGGTGCCGCGGCGGCGGCCGCCCAGGCCCAGCTCGCCCAGGCACAGGCACAGATCGACGCGCAGCAGCAGCAGATCACCTCGGGCGAGCAGCAGATCGAGGCCGCACAGCAGAAGATCGACGACAACACGAAGAAGCTCGACGACAGCGAAAAGGAGCTCGAGCAGGGCTCCAAGCTCCTCGACCTGTCGAAGGACATCCGCTTCGTGTCGTCGAACGGCAGCGCCGTCATCGGCACCGTGCAGTTCACGAAGTCGACCTACGAGGTCCCGGCCGACACGAAGACCCAGATCGCGGACGACGCCGAGGCGGCCGACATCAGCGGCGTCGACGTGTACGTCTCGAACGACATCGCCCAGGGCGTCCCGTCGATCCTCGGCCCCGGTGAGATCGGCGGCGTGATCATCGCCGCGATCGTGCTGTTCCTCATGCTCCGCACGATCATCGGCGCCGCCGTCCCGCTCGTCTCCGCCGTGCTCGGCGTCGGCGTGGCGTCCCTCGCGGCCCTGTCGTTCTCGAGCCTCGTCGAGTTCATCTCGGTCACGCCGGTGCTGGGGGTGATGCTGGGCCTGGCGGTCGGCATCGACTACTCGCTCTTCATCCTCAACCGACACCGGACCCAGCTGAAGCAGGGCATGGGCGTGCACGAGTCCATCGGGCTCGCGAACGGCACCTCCGGCAACGCCGTGGTCTTCGCCGGCGCGACCGTCATCGTCGCGCTGCTCGCCCTGAACATCACGGGCATCCCGTTCCTCGGCCTGATGGGCACGGTCGGTGCCGTCGCCGTGTTCTTCGCGATCCTCATCGCGACGTCCTTCACCCCGGCGCTGCTGTCGCTCATCGGCATGCGGATCCTCCGGAAGAAGGAGCGCGCGAAGATCGGCAACACCGACTCGACGCGCGTCCCGAACAAGCCGATGTCGACCTGGCGCGCGGTCATCACGCTCGTCGCCGGCGTCGCGGTGCTCGGCACCATCGCCCTCCCCGCCACGCAGATGCGCCTCGGCCTGCCGACGGGTGCGTCCGAGTCCGTGGAGTCCAGCCAGTACAAGGCGTACAAGGCCCTCGACGACGAGTTCGGTGCCGGCCAGAACGGGCCACTCCTCGTCGTCGCCACCCTGCCGGACTCGGTCAGCGAGGACGACGTCACCGCGACCGAGGTCACCATCGGTGAAGCGATCGCGAAGAACGACGACGTGAAGGCCGTCCTGCCGATCGGCGCCTCGAAGGACCGCGACATCATCGCGTTCCAGGTGAAGCCCGCCGGTGGCCCGGACAGCGTCTCGACCGAGACCCTCGTGAAGGACCTCCGCGAGCAGACCGTCTCCACCGACGACGGCAAGGTCACGCTCGGGGTCGCCGGCAACGCGTCCGCCAACATCGACGTGTCCGAGAAGCTCTCGAACGTGCTGCCGCTCTACCTCGTGGTGGTCGTCGGCCTGTCGCTGATCATCCTCATCATCGTGTTCCGGTCGTTCCTCGTGCCGATCACCGCGACGGCCGGCTTCATCCTGTCCGTCCTCGCGTCGTTCGGTGGCCTGACCGCGATCTACCAGTGGGGCTGGCTCGGCAGCGTCTTCGGGGTGCACGACCCCGCACCGATCCTGAGCTTCCTGCCCATCATCGAGATCGGCATCCTGTTCGGGCTCGCGATGGACTACCAGCTCTTCCTGGTGTCGGGCATGCGCGAGGCGTACGCCCACGGAGCCTCGGCGAAGGTCGCGGTCCAGCGAGGCCTGCACGCCGGTCGCGCGGTGGTCACGGCGGCCGCGATCATCATGATCTCGGTGTTCGCGGGCTTCATCTTCTCGGACTCCTCCACCATCAAGCCGATCGGCTTCGGCCTGGCGTTCGGTGTGCTGGTCGACGCGTTCGTCGTCCGGATGCTGCTCATCCCGGCCGCGATGCACCTGCTCGGCGAGAGCGCGTGGTGGTTCCCGAAGTGGCTCGACCGGATCGTGCCGGACGTCGACGTCGAGGGCGCCAAGCTCGAGCGGTCGCACCCGGCCGGTGGGCACGAGAACACCCACACCGGGTCGCACGCGCTCCCCGTGGAGCCGGACGCGAACGCGCACGAGTCGGGGCACCCGCCGGCGCACCGCGCGTAGGCACGACGCGACCACCCAGGAGGCGCGGGTCGACCCACACGGGTCGGCCCGCGCCTCCCGTGCGTGCGTCTCGCACCGTGGATTCGACACTCCGCCGGTCGATCGACACGCGTGTTGTCGCATTGTGCCCGCGCATCCTCTGCGTGCGCATGTTCCGACACTCCGCCGGTCGATCGACTCGCGGGTTGTCGCAACCCCGCGCCCGCAACCACTCGACCGAGCACCGCGCGCGCAGACCCCGCTCGTTCGTACACGAACGGTAGGGTGGGCGGATGACCGAGACCGACGTCGACCCGCTCGCCCTCGACCGACAGCTCTGCTTCGCGCTCGCGGCGACGAGCCGCAGCGTCATCGGGCTCTACCGCGACCTGCTCGAACCCATGGGCCTGACGCACCCGCAGTACCTCGTCATGCTCGCCCTCTGGGAGCAGGACCCTCGCTCCGTCCGCGAGATCGCCCGCGAACTCCGGCTCGACTCGGCCACCCTCAGCCCGCTGCTCAAGCGTCTCGAGGCCTCCGGCTACGTCCGCCGCACCCGGAGCACCACGGACGAACGCCAGCTCGAGGTCTCCCTCACCGTGGCCGGGCGCTCCCTGCGCGAACAGGCCCGGGCGGTCCCGCTCGCCGTCGCCGACCGCCTCGGCTGGCCGCTGGAACGCCTCGAAGCACTGAAGGACGAGCTCACCGAACTGCTCGAACGCGTCGACACCGTGTGATCGGCCGTGTGCTGCGAAGCCGTTCGTGGCACAATGGTTCGTGTGCGAACGAAAGGACGGACCGTGGGTCGCTTCGGACAGTGGTACGAACGGTGGAACAGCACGCTCATCGCCAAGATGGGCCCGTCGCAGATCGGCGCCGGCCATCCCGAGGGCATCGACGACCGCACGATCGACCGCAGCTGCCCGATCTGCGGCCAGCCCCTCTCCCAGCACCAGGTGATCCGCCCCGAGGGGCAGGTGCGCTCCTCGACGCTCGTGTGCCCCCGAGCCTGACGATCCGCCCCGACCGGGAATTGCACCCGGCAACACATCGTTCCACCCGGGCGTGAAGCTCTTCGAACCCGCCGACTTCGGCGCACTCCCCCTGTCGAACCGCATCGTGATGGCGCCCCTCACCCGCACGCGCGCCGGTGAGCACGGCATCCCGAACGATCTGCTCGTCGAGCACTACGCCCAGCGCGCCGGCCTGGGGCTCATCGTCACCGAGGGCACTTGGCCCGTACAGGAAGGCCGCTCGTACCCCGGGCAGCCCGGCATCGAGACCGACGAGCAGATCGCCGGGTGGCGCCGCGTCGCCGACGCCGTGCACGCCGAGGGCGGTCGCATCGTGATGCAGCTCATGCACGGTGGCCGGGTGTCCCACACCGCGATCTCCGGCACGCCGCGCATCGTCGCCCCGTCCGCGATCGCCGCGCCCGGGCAGACCCACCTCCCCGACGGCTCGAAGGCGGACATGCCCGTCCCCCACGCCCTGACCACCGACGAGGTGCGCGAGGCCGTCCAGGGCTTCGTCCGCGCCGCCCGCAACGCGATCGCCGCCGGACTCGACGGCGTCGAGGTGCACGGGGCGAACGGCTACCTCGTGCACGAGTTCATGTCGGCAGCGTCGAACACGCGCACCGACGAGTACGGCGGGTCGCCCGAGAACCGCGCCCGCTTCGCGATCGAGGTCACCACGGCCGTCGCCGAGGCCATCGGCGCCGACCGCACCGGCATCCGCCTCTCCCCCGAGCACGGCATCCAGGGCGTCCTCGAGAGCGACCCGGCGGACGTCCACGCGGTCTACACCGCCGTCGCCGAGGGCCTCGCGCCGCTGGGCCTCGCCTTCGTCGACATCCTGCACGCCGAGCCGACCGGCGACCTCGTGCAGCACATCCGCCGGACCGCGGGCGCCCCGTTCATCGCCAACTCCGGCTTCAGCGCGCTGACCACCCGTGACGAGGCCATCGCCCTCGTCACGCAGGGCCACGCGGACGCCGTGGGCGTCGGTCGCGCGGCGATCGCGAACCCGGACCTCGCGTACCGCTGGGAGCAGGACACCGAGCTGAACGAGCCGCGCCCGGAACTGTTCTACGGCAACGGCGCCGAGGGCTACACCGACTACCCGACGCTGGCCGAGGTGCGCGCGCAGGTCGCGTAGTCGACGCGATCGGGTCACGGACGGGAGGCGCGGTGCCAGCTGGCACCGCGCCTCCCGTCCGTCTGCCCACCCGGTAGGGTCGTGAGGTCACGAACCGGGGGGAACCGTGCAGGCACTGCGCACACCGATCGACACCACCGCCCTCACCGAGCCGGTCCGCCGCCGCGACGCGAGACGGACCTGGAAGGCCCTCGTCGCCGCGCACCCCGAGGCGCGCGACCTGGTCGGACTCGTCCGACGGATCGTCCTCGGCGCCGGAGCACTCTGCCTGCCGATCGGCCTGCTCGCGTTCGCCCTCGTCATCACCGCCACCGTCGCCGAGGGCGGCGAGGACGTGGCGACCGCCGTCCTCGTGCAGAGCGTGATCGGCGCCTTCCTCGGCCTGGCCGGGGTCCTCTGCACCTGGGCGTGGATCCGGGTGCGGCGCCGACGCCCGCGGAAGCGGGTCCACCACCACCTCGCCCGGTTCGCGGCGGCCAACGGCATGACCTACAGCCCGGGCCCGACCGGGACCCGTCGTGACGCCCCGCTCCGTCGACGCGGCGCGCTGAACTGCTACCGGGTGCTCCGGACCCCCGGGCCCCGAGGCCTGGAGTTCGCGAACCACGAGCTCGTCCGGTCGACCATGACGAACACCTCGCCGGCGTTCGGCGGGTACTGCGCGATGCGTCTGCCGGTGGCGTTGCCGAACATCCTGCTGCGGTCCGAGGAGGGCCCTCGACGCCCGCTGCACACCTCGTCGGTCGTTCGTGGCTCGCAGGTGCTGTCGTTGGAGGGCGACTTCGACCGCTACTTCCGTCTGTACTGCCCCACCGGGTACGAACGCGACGCGCTGTACCTGTTCACGCCGGACGTGATGGCGCGGCTCGTCGACCACGTGCGGGGGCTCGACGTCGAGATCGTGGACGACTGGATGTACCTGATCAGCGCCCGTGACCTGATCACGGACCGGCCCGAGCGGTGGGAGGCCCTCGCGGCGGCGGTCGACGCCCTCGACGACCGGGTCGAGCGCTGGGCGCGGTGGCGGGACGAACGCTCGGAGGCAGCAGTCTCCGCCGCCGACGGCCCGGTCGTGCGGGTGCGGGAGGTCGCGAGGCCCGGACGCCGGCTCCGGACGACCTGGGGTGCCGGGACGGTGCTCATCGTCGGGACGGTGACGCTCGGGTTCGTCGCGCTGATCGTGGCGATCAACCTGTCCTGATCGGGCTGCTCGGCGTCTGCGGCGTTCCTGTGCGGATGCTCCGGTACGGTGGTCCCGTGAACAACGGGTGGCGCGACGGTCTCTTGGTCGTGTGGATCATCTCCCTGCTGGCGGCGATCGGGCTCTGGGTCTCGGCGATCGTCATCTTCGGCAAGGGCCCGGACTCGGTCGAGCTCGTGCCGCTCGCGGCGTCGCTCGCCGGCGCCGCTGCCGTGGTGAGCTTCTGGTGGTTCGTGTCGCTGCTCCTGTGGCTCGCGGTGAGCGCGGTGGTGCGGGAGCACGAGAAGGACCGGCAGCAGGCGGCGCGCCTGCGCTGACGCGGCTCCGCCCCGGGCCGCTCGGTCGGTCGGTCGGTCCAGAAACGACGAAGGCCCCGTCGCGGTGCGACGGGGCCTCCGATCGGTTCGGTGGTGCAGTGCGCTCGAAGGGACTCGAACCCCCAACCTTCTGATCCGTAGTCAGATGCTCTATCCATTGAGCTACGAGCGCGTGGCCTTGCGGCCGTGGAAGACTCTACAACAGCTGCGGCCCCGAACGCCAATCGAGGCCACCGCGAGGCCGCCGTCGGCGTGTCGGCCCTCAGTGCGCGGCGAGCTCCTCGTCGAAGACCTCGGCGAGGAACACCTCGAGTGCCCGCCACGACCGACGGTCGGCGCGCTCCTGGTACTGCGCACCGTGGTCCGGTGCGTCTGTCCCGGGCACTGCGAAGGCGTGCATCGCGCCCGCGTAGGTCACGACCTGCCAGTCGACGGTCGGCACCGCCCGCATCTCGTCCTGCCACGCGTGGACCTTCTCGTCCGGCACGACCGGGTCCGCGGCGCCGGTCAGGACGAGGAGCTTCGCCCGGACGTCGGCCGCGTCGGAGGGGTCGTGCGTGAGCAGCCCGCCGTGGAACGAGACCGCGCCGACGAGGTCGGCCCCGGTGCGCGCGAGTTCGAGCGCGGCGGATCCGCCGAAGCAGTAGCCCATCACGACGACCCGGGAGGGGTCGACGTCGGGGTCCTCGAGCAGGCGGTCGAGGCCGGCGCGGACGCGGGCCCGCATGAGCGGGAGGTCTTGGTAGAACGACCCGGCGACCTGGGCGGCGGTGTCGTCGCCCGGCCGGACGCCCTCGCCGTAGACATCGGCGCCGAAGGCCACGTACCCGAGGCGGGCGAGCATCGTGACGCGCGCCTCGACGTGCTCGTTGACGCCGTGCCAGTCGTGGACGACGAGCACGGCCGGGCGACGACCGGCGATCGCCGCGTCCTTCGCCAGCACGCCGAGCAGCGGTGTGCCCTCGTGGTCGTAGCGGACGGGATCGACGCGCACGTCGGCTCCGGCGGGTTCGGGAACGGTCTGCAGGACGTCGTCGATCGTGGTCACGCGTCGGAACCTACGCCGCGCGGTCCGTCAGCAGTCGATGTTGTCCCAGGAACCGGGCCCCTCGGAGCCTGCCGGGTACTCGTCGAGCGGGGCCTTCCCGCTGCGCCAGGCCTGCAGGAACGGCTCGACGACCTTCCAGCCCTGCACGGCGCTGTCCCCGCGGACGGACAGGGTGGCGTCGCCCTCGAGCACCCCGGCGAGCACCTCGCCGTAGGCACTGAGGCGTCCGGGGTTGAACGTCACGTCGAGGCTCGTGTGGTCGATCGTGTACGGGTCGCCGGCGCCGTTGACGTTGAGCTCGAGCTGCATCTCGTCCGGTGCGATCCAGATCCGGAGCCGGTCGGGCAGTTCCGCACCGTGCAGGCCGACCGGCACGTGCGGCGAGTCCTTGAAGGTGATCACGATCTCGCGGCGCTGCTCGGCGAGGGCCTTGCCGGACCGCAGCGTGAAGGGCACCCCGGCCCAGCGCCAGTTCGCGATCTCGAGGGTGAGCTGCGCGAGCGTCTCGGTCCCGAGGGACGGGTCCACGCCCTCCTCGTCGGCGTACGACGGCAGCGAGCGGTCGCCGATCGTGCCCGCGGTGTACCGGGCGCGCTTGCCCGCCGCGACGACGTCGCCGCCCCACGGTCGGACGGCACGGAGCACGAGCTCCTTCTGGGTGCGCAGGTCGTCCGCGTCGATCGACGCCGGCGCCTCCATCGCGACCACGGCCATCACCTGGAGCAGGTGGCTCTGGATCATGTCGACGAGCGCACCCGCCTTGTCGTAGTAGCGCGCACGCCCCTCGAGTCCGAGCGTCTCGTCGTAGACGATGTCGACGCGGGCGACGTGCGCGGACGACAGCAGCGGCTCGATGATGCGGTTCGCGAAGCGGAGGCCGAGCAGGTTCAGCACGGTGGACCGGCCGAGGAAGTGGTCGACCCGGTGGATGCGCTCCTCGGGGAGGAACGAGTGCAGCACGTCGTTGAGGTGCTCGGCACTCTCGGCGTCGGTGCCGAACGGCTTCTCGAGCGCCAGGCGCGTCCCGGACGGCAGGTCCAGGTCCTTGAGCACCTCGCAGCTCTTCTCGGTGACGGCGGGCGGCAGGGCGAAGTAGATCGCGGGGTCGTACCGGCACTCGCCGAGCAGGGTCCGGAGGTCGTCGGCGTCGGTGACGTCGGCCTTGCGGTAGGTCGAGGCGTCGATGACGCCGAGGAGCCGCTCGCTGAGGCGCTCACCGCCGTCGGCAGCCCCCTCGTCCTCCTCGTTCTTCGACGCCTGCGCGTTCTCGAAGGACTCGCGGACCTGCGCCTTCCAGTCGGCGTCCGAGATGTCCTCCACGCCGGCTCCGACGAGCTGGACGTCCCAGTCGTCCTTCACCTCGAGGAGGGTGGCCAGCCCTGGGAGCAGGAGCCGCTTGGACAGGTCGCCGCTGGCACCGAGGATGAGCAGGGAGGTCTGGAGGCTCGACATGCCCCAGAACGTACTCATGCGTTCCGGCGTGTGGCCGGGAGACGTCGGTACGGTGGGGTCCAGTCCGGCGCGAGGGAGCACCATGAGCAGTGGGTACGGAGGGCGACGCCTGCGCGTCGCCGTGGTCGGGACCGGCATGATCGCCGGCGTGCACGCGCGGGCCGCCCGCGCGGCCGGCGCCGAGGTCCTCGGGGTGCTCGGCCGGAGTCCGTCCCGTTCCGAGCAGGTCGCCGCCCAGCTCGACCTCCCCCGCGGGTACGCCTCGCTCGACGAAGTGATCGCGGACGCTCCCGACGTCGTGCACGTCTGCACGCCGAACGACCAGCACCACCCGCAGGCCCTCGCGGTCATCCGCGCCGGGATCAACGTCGTGTGCGAGAAGCCGCTCGCCATCGACGCCACCGAGGCCGACGAACTGGTCGAGGCCGCGCGGCTGGCCGGCGTCGTGGCCACCGTGCCGTTCGTGTACCGGTACCACCCGATCATCCGGGAGATCCGCGGACGCATCGCCGACGGCGACCTGGGGCGCGTGCTCGCCGTCCACGGCCACTACCTGCAGGACTGGATGCTCGACGAGGACGCCTCGTCGTGGCGGGTCGACGCGGGCTCCGGCGGCCTCTCGCGGGCGTTCGCCGACATCGGCTCGCACTGGTGCGACCTGGTCGAGTTCGTCACGGGCGAGCGCTTCGCCTCGGTCTCGGCCGCGACCGACATCGTCTACCCGACGCGTCCGGCGGCGTCCGGCCCGTCGTTCTCCGGCTCCCCCGACCCCGACCCGGTGGCCGACGCCTCGCAGCGCGCCGAGGTCACCACCGAGGACACCGCGGTCGCGACCTTCCGGACCGGCACCGGTCGCATCGGCAACGTGGTCATCTCCCAGGTGGCCTCCGGGCGGAAGAACCGGCTGTGGTTCGAGGTCGACGGCACCCGCGGGTCCGCCGCCTTCGACCAGGAGCAGCCCGAGTCGGCGTGGTTCGGGAACGAACGCGGCGCGCAGATCGTCGTCCGCGACCCGTCGCTCGGCGTGCCGGACCAGCGGCGCCTGGCCGTGGTGCCGTCGGGGCACCCACAGGGCTACCTCGACGCGTTCGCCGCGTTCGTCGCCGACACCTACGAAGCGGTCCGGAGCGGACCCGACCCGGACGGGTGGCCCGAGGGACTCCCGACCTTCGCGGACGGCGCCCGGTCGGCCCACATCATCGACGCCGTCGTCGGCAGCGCAGCCGACGGCACGTGGGGGGAGATCCGGTGAAGCT
Organism: Curtobacterium sp. GD1; assembly: GCF_020882855.1. Taxonomy (NCBI): domain Bacteria; kingdom Bacillati; phylum Actinomycetota; class Actinomycetes; order Micrococcales; family Microbacteriaceae; genus Curtobacterium; species Curtobacterium sp. GD1. Next base: position 56,338 of record NZ_JAFEVQ010000015.1, read on the forward strand.
CGGGATGCTGACGGCCTGCCTGCCCGGGTGGTCGCTCGACCGCATCGCCGCGTTCGCCCAGCAGCAGGGGTACGAGCGCCTCGAGGTCGGCGTCTGGCCCGGCACCGGCGGGCGTGACTTCGAGGCGGCGCACCTGCCCGTGGCCACCTTCACGGACGACGACGCCCAGGCCACGCGGGAGCTGCTGGACCGCACCGGGCTCGAGATCTCGGCCTTCGCCTACTACGAGAACAACCTGCACCAGGACCTCGACCGCCGGGCCGAGATCAAGGAGCACCTGTTCCACGCGATCGACGCCGCCCAGGTGCTCGGGGTGCCGTACGTCGGCACGTTCATCGGCCGCGACAACAGCAAGTCGGTGCGCGAGAACATGCGCCTGGGTGACCAGGTGCTGCCGGAGCTCGTCGACCACGCCGGCGAACGCGGCGTGCGGTTGATCATCGAGAACTGCGTGATGGAGGGCTGGCACCCGGACGGGTACCCGGGCAACCTCGCGTACTCCCCCGAGCTCTGGGACTGGGTCACCGGGCTCGGCTTCGGCCTGAACTGGGACCCCTCGCACCTCACCTGGATCGGCATCGACCCGCTCGAGACGATCCTGCCGTTCGCCGAGCACATCGTGCACGCGCAGGCGAAGGACGTCGAGCTCTTCCCGCGCAAGCGCGACGAGTACGGGTTCTTCGGCAAGGTCGACAAGGGCGACGACCCGTGGGACATGGGCTGGTGGCGCTTCCGGGTCCCCGGTCGCGGGATCGTGGACTGGCCGCACGTGGTCGACCGGCTGTACGAGGCCGGCTTCGACGGCACCCTGAGCGTCGAGCACGAGGACCCGCTGTGGGGCGGGACCGACGAGAAGGTCCTCGAAGGGCTCCGGATCGCCCACCGCACGCTGCGGCCCCTCATCGCCGTCGAATGAGGCGTGCGTGCCCGTGTTGCGTGTGTGAACAACACGTGACGTGTTGCGGCATACCCTGGCGCGTCGGCTGTACGACTTCATAGGTTCTTGGGCGATGAACGCTCACACCTCCCCGCGCCGACGACGGCGCCTCGTCGGCGGCGCAGCACTCGCCACCGCCGGCGTGCTCGTCGCCCTGTCCGTCCCGTCCGCTGCCATCGCCGCCGACGGGGACACCACGATCGACCTCTACGACGTCAACGACTTCCACGGCCGCATCGCACAGTCGATCTCGCAGACCGACGGCAAGCCGACCCCGCGCGACGGCGACGCCGCCGGTGCCGCGACCCTGGCGGGTGCACTCGAGCAGCTCCGCGGGCCGGACCCGACGACGTCCGCGTTCGTCAGCTCTGGCGACAACATCGGCGGATCGACGTTCGAGTCCTTCATCCAGGACGACCAGCCGACGATCGACGTCCTCAACCAGATGGACCTCGCCGTCAGTGCCATCGGGAACCACGAGCTCGACAAGGGGCAGGACGACCTGCGCGACCGCGTCATCGGACCCCAGGGCGACCGGAACGCGCAGTGGGACTACGTCTCGGCGAACATCCTCGACACCGCGACGGGTGAGCCCGCGTTCGACCCGTACGCGATCGAGGAGATCAGCGGCAAGCGCGTCGGGTTCATCGGTGCCACGGTCGACCTCGTCGGACAGGGCCTCGTGAGCCCGGCCGGCATCGAGGGCCTCGAGATGGGCGACATCACGACCGAGGTGAACAAGGTCGCAGCGGACCTCACCGACGGCGTCGAGGGCAACGGCGAGGCCGACGTCCTCGTCCTGCTCGTGCACGACGGTGCCGAGTCCGCTGCTGCGACGGACCTCGACGGCGACTCCGACTTCGCCCGTGCCGTCCGCGACGTGGACCCCCGCGTCTCGGCGATCCTCTCCGCGCACACCCACCAGACGTACGTGCACCAGGCGAAGGTCGGCGACGGTCCGGCCACCCGCCCGGTGATCCAGACCGGCTCGTACGGCTTCAACCTCGGACACGTGCAGCTCACCGTCGCGGCGGACGGCACCGTCACGTCGACCGTCGCGGAGAACATCCGGCTCGTCGACGGGACCTTCACGCCCGACGCCGACGTGCAGGCCACCGTCGACGACGCGGTTGCCGAGGCCGAGGTCCTCGGTGCGGTCGAGCTCGGCACGGTCGACCGCGACCTGGGCCGTGCGAAGCAGCGCAACGGTTCCGAGAACCGCGGCGGCGAGTCCACGCTGGGGAACTTCGTCGCCGAGGTGCAGCGCGCCGCGACGACCCGCCAGGGCTCGCAGATCGCGTTCATGAACCCCGGTGGGCTCCGGGCCGACATCGCGTCGGGCACGGTCACCTACAAGGAGGCCGCGGTCGTCCAGCCCTTCGCCAACACGCTCGTCGTCCTCGACCTGACCGGCGCGCAGATCCGGCAGGCGCTCGAACAGCAGTGGCAGCCCTCCGGGTCGAGCCGGCCGTTCCTCAAGCTCGGCGCTTCGGACGGCTTCGCGTACACGTACGACCCGGGTGCTCCGGCCGGCTCGCGCATCACCACGATGACCCTCGACGGAACGGCGATCGACTCGGACACGACCTACAAGGTCACCGTCAACTCGTTCCTCGCGGGCGGCGGCGACAACTTCGCCGCGTTCAAGCAGGCGGCAGCGAAGCAGGACAGCGGCAAGGTCGACCTCGAGGCGCAGGTCGAGTACTTCCGCGCGGACCCCACGGTGACGGTCGCCCACGACCAGCGCTCCACCGGCATCCGCACGACGGCGACCCCGGACGGCGGGTTCCAGCCCGGTGACCGGGTCACCATCGAGCTCTCCTCGCTGACGTTCAGCAACGAACCCGACCAGGGCGGCACGGTCACCGTCAGCGCCGGCGGGAAGGAACTCGACCGCGCGACGGTCGACACGACGATCGTCGACACGACGGACGAGCAGGGACAGGCGACGCTGTCGTTCCTCGTCCCCGGCGGGACCACGGACCCCGCGACCGCACTCGGCCGGGCAGCCGGCACGACGACCCTCGCGGCAGCCGTGGCCCCGGCCGCCACGACCGACGAGCCCCTCGTCGTCACGCTGCCGAACGGGCAGACGATCACGCTCGCGGTGACGATCCCCGTCGCCGCGGCCGTGGACCCGACCGACCCCGCTGACCCCACGGACCCGACCGACCCCGGCACGCCGGGTACCCCGGGCGCCGGTGGCGATGACGACGGTGCGGTCGGTGTCGACACCGACGGTGACGGCGTCGTCGACGGCACGGTCCCGGCGAACGCCGGCGGAGCGCTCGCGTACACCGGTGCCGACATCGCGGCCCCGGCCATCGCAGCCGGCCTCCTGCTCCTCGCGGGCCTCGTGGCGCTGGTGCTCGCGCGTCGGAAGCGCGCCGAGCGCGAGGCGACGGACCTGACGGACTGACGCCGCGCCTCCAGGCAGGAGAACGGGCCGTCCCACCCAGGTGGGACGGCCCGTTCTCGTGGGTCCAGGAGGCGCGGTGCCGGTCCGCAGCGTCGGCGCCCGTCCGCGGGTGGCCCGCGACGCTTGTCCCATCACGGTACTTCCCTGCTGTACCGGCGATCGGCGGGGTACGCTCAGCCCTGTCGCATCGCGACGCGTCGCGCTGGGTCGCCTCTCATCCCGGACGGTGGTTCCGCCCGGGGGACTCCGCGACGCGGGTGCTCTCCGTCTCCAGGGAAACGACGGAGGGCACCCATCTCACTTCCTCAGCGGAAGAGCTGCTCGCCGATGTACGAGCCCTTGCGCGGAGCCGGCGGGACGGCGAACACGCCGCTCCCGATGTGCGAGACGTACTCGTTGAGCCGGTCGGAGGCACCGAGCTTCCGCTGCAGCGTCGTGAAGTGCTCCGGGTCGTTCATGTACGCCGCGAAGAGCAGCCCGGCGTCGAGCTGACCGTACTGGTTGAGCCCGTCGGTGTAGTTGTACGGGCGCCGCAGGATCTTCACGCCGCCGTTCGCCTCGTGGGCCGCGAGCGCGATGTGCGACGTCGGGTCGATCTTCGTCGTGCCGTCCGACGCCGTCGCGTGGAAGTCGGGCGTGGTGTGCTCCGAGCCGCCGGAGAGCGGTGCGCCCTCGATCTTCGTGCGGCCGAACACCCGCTGCTGGTCGCTGACGACGTCCGCGTCCCAGATCTCGATGTTCATCCGGATCTTCCGCACGACCTGGTACGTGCCGCCGCGCATCCAGCCGGCCCCGGACCCCGGTTCGTCGACCCAGACGAAGCGGTCGTAGTCCTCGTCGGTGGTGATGTTCCGGGTGCCGTCCTTGAACCCCATGAGGTTGCGGGGCGTGGACTGGTCGGGCCCGGCCGAGGCGCGACCGAAGCCGAGCACCGTCCACCGCACGGTCGCGGTGCCGCGGGCCATCCGGGCGAGGTCACGGACCGCGTGGTAGGCCACCTGCGGGTCGTCCGCGCAGGCCTGCAACGACAGGTCGCCGCCGGTGAGGGCACGGTCGAGGTTGTCGCTCGGCAGCGTCGGGATCGCGGCGAGGTGCGCCGGCTTCTTCGACGCGAGACCGAAGCGTTCGTCGAAGAGCCCCGGGCCGAGGCCGACGGTGACCGTCAGGGACGCGGGACCGAGGTCGAGCGCCTCCCCCGTGTCCGCACCGACGCCGTCGCCGTGGGCGGGTTCGACGCTGCCGACGGTCTTCCCGGCCTGCAGCTGCGCGATCGACGCCGACCAGCGGGCGAGGAGCACCTGCAGGTCGGTCCGGACCGTCGAGGACATGTCGAACGTCATGAACACGCAGTACCGCTGCGGAGCGGTCTGCACCCCGCCCTGCGGCTGCCGGGCGGCGGTTGCGTAGAACGGGTGGCTCCGCGAGAGGTCGATCGACTCGTCGCCGTTCGTCGCCGCGGTGAACGGGTTCACCCCGGTCGCTGCCGTGGCACCGGCGACCCCGGCGGCGGCGCCGAGGCCGGCTCCGGCCGCAGCGACACCGGCGGTCACGCCGGCGCCGAGGAGCCCGCGGCGGGAGAGGGGCGCGGGGCCCGTCCCGTCGCGGGCCGGCTCGTCGTGCGGGGTCGTCACGCGGTGGCGACCTTCTCGGCGAGGCGGGACAGCGGGTCCTGCAGCGCCTGGACCTGCTGCGAGATCGTGTTCGCGTCCGAGGCCTTGGTCGCGGCGTCCCACGTGTCGAAGCCGCCGAGGTCGTCGGCGTTGCGGTAGCCGTCCATGAGCGTGTTCGTGCGGTCGAACTGCGTCGCGATCTGCTTCGTCAGCGTCGGGTCGAGCTTCGTCAGGCCCGGCTTGAGGTACGCGAAGGCCTGGCGGGCGCCCTCCACGTTCGCGGCGAGGTCGACGAGGTCGATGTGGCTGTACGCCTCCTCCTCGCCGGTGATCTTGTTCGACTGGACCTCCTCGAGCAGGCCGGCGGCACCGTTGGCGAGGTCCTCCGGCTTGTAGTCGAGTGTCGGCACGAGCTTCGCGAGCAGCTGCACGTTCTCGGTCAGGTCGGCGGCGGTCTGCTTGGTCGAGGCGGTGATCGCCCCGGCCTCGAACAGGTCCTTCTCGACCGCGTGGAACCCGCTCCAGCCGACGGCCGGGTCGAGGTTCGAGGCGCGCATGTCGATGAGGTAGTCGAGGTTGCCGGCGTTGTCGGTGGCCTTGAAGCCCTTCTTCACGAAGCCGTCGACGTCGCTCTCGACGTGCTCGTAGAACGGGCGGGCGTTCGCGTAGTCGGTCTTCGCGGCGGCGAGGTCACCCGCGTCGATGTCCTTCTGCAGCTGCTCGACCGCGGCGACCATGTCGGTGACCTGGCCGTCGACGTACTCGGCGTAGCCCTTCGTGCCCTCGTCGAGGAGGGTCGCGGCGCTGCTGTTCGCCGTCGAGGTCACCTTGCCGGTGACGGTGAAGTCGGTGAGCTCCTGGTCGGCGCCGGGGCAGTACACCTGGTACTTGCCGCCGGTGAGCGTGGCGGTGAACGTGACAGCGGCCAGCCCGGGCGCGAGGTTCTCCTTCTCGCCGAGGATGCGCTGGTCCTGCAGCAGCTCGACCTCGGTGATCGCGGTCGACGACTCGTTCTTCACCGTGAACGTGACCGGACCGGCGGGGACCTTCGTGGTCGACACGGCGCACTTGTCGGAGCCGTCGTTCGTCAGTGTGACCGAGACGCGGGAGACCTTGCCGGAGCTGCTCGCGGTGTCACCCGCCGACGTGGACGAGTTCGCGCAACCGGTCAGGGCGAGGGCGGTGACGACGCCGAGGGCGCCGAGGGTGGTCAGGGGGCGGGCAGTCCTACCGAACGGCATACTCAGGGCTCCTCGTGGGGTCGTCCGCGGGTGGGCCGCGTGACGGGTCGGTTTCGGGGGTGGTGGTCGTCGGCTCCGGCCGCCGACGGCGGTCGCGGAGGGCGAGCAACGCCTGGGCAGCGGCGGCGACGCCCAGGGCGATCGGCAGCCAGGCCTTCCAGAGCAGCAGCTCGGCGGAGCGGGTGTCCGCGGCCGCCACCGCGGTGGCGGCCTGCTGGACGCGGGCGTCCGGCACGGACCAGACGGTGCGGTCCAGGGTCGTGGTGCGAGCGGACGGGAGGCCCCCACCGCTCAGCGTGAGCACGGTGCGTTCCGTGCGGCTCGCGTCCAGGACGCCACCCCGGACGGTCCAGAGGCTGACGGTGTCGCGGACGGCCCAGCGCGCCGAGAACGGCCCGGGGTTCGTGCTCGGTGAGATCCCGACGGGGACGCGACCGAACAGGTCGACGAGGTCGTCGAGCGTCAGGCTCGACGGCCGCTGCGCGGCCGACCCGTCCTCGGTCCGCCGCCAGCGGTCGGCGGTCACGCCCGCGCGGGTGACGCTCCGGTGGGTCGACGCCGGGAAGGCGAACCGCGCCTCCTGGCCCGTGCCGCTGGTGCGCATGCTCGCGGTCGTCCCGTCGACGGACGCGGTGACGGAGCCGCCGCCGGTCACGGCGGTCGTGGACGGGAGGTCAACGCCTCCGGTCGGGACCGCGATCGCCAGGGTCGCAGCGGCGACGGCGAGGACACCGGCGATGCCGAGTCGCACGGCGGGGACCCGTCCGCGGGACGGACGCCAGGCACGCGGCCAGAGGGAGATCGCGAGGACGGGGACGACGTAGAGCACCCAGCCGAGCACCTCGATGACCCGGGGGTCCGGCGGGATGCCGAGGACGCCGGTGACGAGGGCACCCTGCACGGATCCGTTCGGCGCGAGCCAGCTGAGGTCGACCGTGCGCTGCTGCCCGATCACGACCCAGCCGGCCTCGTGCGCGCGGCGGAGCACGGTCAGCACGAGGCCGCCGGCGACGAACACGAGGAAGATCCCCGTGCCGGTGAAGAACTTCGACAGGTTCAGCCGGACGCCGCCGGTGTAGATGCCGTACCCGACGACCACGGCGCCCGCGATGCCGATGACCGCACCGAGCGCCGCGAGCCCGGTGTCCGACGACGCCTGGAACGTGGCGAGCAGGAAGACTGCGGTCTCGAAGCCCTCCTTGAGGACGGCGAGGAAGGCCATGCCGGCGAGGGCCCAGGCGGTGCCACGGCCGAGGGCCTCGGTCGCGCTCGCCTCGAGCTCGGTCGTGAGCGTCCGCGCGTGGGTGCGCATCCAGACGATCATGCCCGTCACGAAGACGACGGCGACGATGCCGATGATCGCCTCCATGCCCTCCTGCTGGGCCTGCGGGAGCGCCTGCTCGACGACCTGCAGGCCGAAGCCCACGGCGATGCTGAGCACCACGGCGACCCCGACGCCGAACCACATGGGGGCGAGGGGGACGCGGTTGCGACGGAGGAACGCGGCGATGATGCCGACAATGAGCGTCGCTTCGAGGCCTTCACGGAGGCCGATGACGAGGGTGGCGAGCATGGCAAAGGTGAGGCTAACCTAACCAGCGCGCGACCCGCCACCTCCCGCCGGTGATGTTTGATGGTTCTCATGAACCTGCTGTCCGTCGATGGCCTGGCGTCGGTCACGAACGTGCTCGACCTGGCCGGGGTGTTCGCGTCGGCGCTGCTCGGCGGATCGCTCGCGCGGACGATGGACTTCGACCTCTTCGGGTTCCTCGTCGTCGGGTTCGTGTCCGGCCTCGGCGGCGGCATGCTCCGCGACACGCTGTTGCAGAACGGGCCGCCCGTCGCGCTCGTCGACCCGCTGTACGTGCCGGTCGCGATCGCCGGTGCGCTCATCGCCTTCTTCGTGTCGTTCTCCGAGCTGACCTGGGACCGGTTGTTCACCGTGCTCGACGCCGCGGTCATCGGCTTCTGGTCGGTGGTCGGGGTGCAGCGGACGTTCGACGCCGGGCTCGACTGGCCGGCCGCGATCATCATGGGCACGATCACGGCGGTCGGCGGTGGTGCGATGCGGGACCTGCTGCTCCGCCGGGTCCCGGCGGTGTTCGGCGGCAACGCGCTCTACGCCACGGTCGCCGTCGCCGCGTCCGCCGTGATGGTCGTCGCATCGCACCTCGGGTCGCCCTCGATCGGCATCGTCGCCGCGATCGTGCTCTCCCTCGGGCTGCGGTGGGGCGCGGTCCGGCGCGGCTGGGGGCTGCCGAACGGTCGTGAGTGGCAGCCGAAGTCCACGCTCGGATCCCTGCTCCAGCGCGGCCGGAAGCTCCGACCGGACGCGATCCGGTTGCTGCGACGGCCGGGGCGACGGTCCGGCGCGGGGAGCGTGCACCACGAGAACGAGTCGGGGCCCGCGGACGCGTCGGACGGCTGAATCCGCGAAGGGGCTGTCATCTGTCGGTGCTCGGTCGTACAATCAGTACCGCCGGGTATCGACCCGGCATCCATGGTCCGCTGGCGCACCGACGCGACCCGAACGCGCCGGTTCCGTACGGACCTGTGGTTGGGGGCTTCGCTGATGCCGCGCGGGATCAGACGCGCGGCGCGGCAGGTCTCCCGACGCACCCTGCCTCCAGCACAATGGTCGTGACCCACCACCACGCCAGCCCGACGAAGCCGGACCCGACGGATCACGGCGGGCCCGTCGAATCAGGAACCATGAGCGACGACGCCTCCGACCCCAGCCCCTCCGTCACCGGCTCGCCCACGCCCCGGACCCCGCGGGCCGAGGTGCGGGAACGACTCCTCACCGCCGGGGCCCAGGTCTTCGCCGAGCAGGGCGTGCACGAGGCTCGGCTCGACGAGGTCGCCGCCCGCGCCGGGTTCAGCAAGGGCGCCGTCTACTCGAACTTCTCGTCGAAGGAAGACCTCGTCGCGCAGGTCATGCAGCGCGCGACGAACCTGGTGCTCGGGTCGCTGCGGGAACTCGTCCGCGCCGACATCGCCGCGGTGGACATCGGCGACGTCGTCCGGGCAGCGTTCGGGCGGCACGACCAGAGCGGCCAGTTCGCCCTGCTGTCGGAGTTCCGGGGGTACGCCACGCGCCACCCCGAGTTCCTGCCCGAGTTCGTGCGGCAGCGGCGGGAGCTGCAGGACGGCGTGTTCGAGCTCGTGGAGCTGTGGTTCGGGGCGCACCCGGAGATCGATGCGGGGATGTCGCTCGAGGACTTCTCCCGGGTGCTCATCGGGGCGAACGTGGGGATCGTGTTCGATGCGGCGGCGCTGCCCGGGGTGAACCCGGGCGAGGTCGTCGCGGCCCTCGTCGAGGCGGTCATCCGCCGGCGCTGACGCCGCGGCGGGTGACGTAGTGTGCGAGGTTCCGCGCGCGGTGGGACCCTGCGGGCCCCGCACCACGCGCGGAACCTCGCACGCTACGAGCGCGCGGCGCGCGGCGCTACGCGCGGCTACGCCGCGCTGCGGCGTGCGCGCCGCCCTTCGTGCGACCACGCGGACGAGGGCAGCAGGCTCGGCGGCAGCAGGCGCGACCGGAGCACCCGCGCACCGGAGGCCGAGGCGTCCAGGGCGACCCGTGCCTCCTGGACCGCCGCGAGCAACGCCGCAGCGTCCACCGAGGCCGCACCGCCCGCGGCGAACCGCTCCCGGTCGACCGCGTCGACGATCGTCTCGAGGTGCGGCAGCACCGTCGCCGGCACCGACGGCCGGAGCCGCCCGAGCACCGCACGTGCCGTCCGCGCTGCGGCTGCGGCGTCACCCGGCGGCGCGAGGCCCGGCGCGTAGCCGTGGTCGGCGACGTCGTCGAGCGCCTCACGCCAGGCGTTCACCGCCGGTGACCTGCCCGATCGCACCGCGCCGAGTCGTGTCCGACGGCGGAGTGCCCGGACGAGCGCCGGGGACACCAGGAGCGCCACGGCGATCACCAGTCCCACCGCGAGCCCGAGCGGTCCGTTGCCCCCACCACCGGTCGACCCGGCGGCACCCGGTACGGCGGACGCGCTCGGCGTCGGCGTCTCGGACGTGGCGGGAGCGGATTCGCCCGGGGCGGGCAGCGGTGTCTCCGGGGCGGCGGCCGAGGGGGTGGAGGTGGCCTCGGTCGAGGGCGTCGCGGCGGCGTCGGAGTCGGGCGTCGGCTCGAACGCGACCCAGCCGGCGCCCTTGATGTAGAGCTCCGGCCACGAGTGCAGCTGCCGGTTCGACACCGTGTACTCGCCGTCGGCCTGCGTGGAGCCCGCCCGGTAGCCGACCGCGATGCGCGACGGGATGCCGAGCGTGCGGGCCATCACCGCCATCGCCGAGGAGAAGTGGACGCAGTAGCCCTCGCGGACCTGCAGGAACTTCGCGACGACGTCCATGCTGTCACCGTCGTAGCCCTGTTCGACCGGCGCGGTCTCGGAGTACGTGAACAGGTCGCTGCGGAACCACTGCTCGAGCGCACGGCCCTTCTCGTAGTCGGTGGCCGCGCTGCCCGCGACGCGCTGCGCTGTCCGCGCGATGCTGACCGGCAGCTTGTCGGGGAGCTCTCGGTCGGTCCGGAGCTGGTTCGCCGAGGGGGTCGCGAACCCCCGGCCGTCGGCACGTCCGAGCAGGCCGGAGCCGGCGATCGCGTCGAGGTACTCGCCGGACCACGTCGAGGCGCCGTACACCTCGTAGGTGGCACCGCGCGGGGTGGCCGGGCCGGTGGAACGCACCGTGCTCGACTCCCCCATCCAGCGCCACTGCGACAGGTCGAGGTTCGTCGAGCGGGACTCGATCGAGACCGCGCCGGCGGGGACGGGCAGGTAGTTGCTCGACAGCCCGGTGACCCGGATCGTGACGTCGCCGCGGCTGGAGAGCCGCGGGTTGATGCCGACCGCCCACTGCTGCTGGTCGGCGGTCTCGGACTTCGCGGCGTCGGTGGTGGTCGGCACCCAGTCGCCGGTGCCGAACTCGTCGAGGTTCGCGAGCTTCAGGTACTCCGGCCGACCGTCGGACGAGCGGTAGCGGAACACCTCGAGCTCGTTCGGCTGCCGGAGGTCCTGCCCGAGGTTGAGCAACGTGCCGGGGCGCCCGGGCTGCACGGGCGACTGGATCGCCCCGGTGACGCCGGACAACCAGCTGGCGTTGAGCGGCACGATCGCGGGCAGTCCCACCGCGACGACGAGTCCGATCGCCCCGACGACGGCGGCGGGGAACGCCCGTTGGACCGGCCGCACCGAGAGCCAGAGCAGGACGAGGAAGGAGATGCCGGTGGCGATCACGAGCCCGGGTGCCGCGGGGGCTCCGGTGACGACGCCCGGCACGATGAGGATCACGAGCGCGGGGACGGCGGCGAGTGCGGCGGTCGGGGCGACGGCCGCGAGGAACAGCGAGACGCCGGCGACCCAGCCGATCGCGACCGTGACGATGAGCCGGATCGCGTCGGACTGCGGCAGCGGTGCGGGGTTCAGCCGGATCGCCGCGAGCGTCTCGCCGAGCGCGCCGTTCCGGTCGAGCCACCCGAGTGGCTGGACGTCGTTCACGACCGCAGCGGCGCACGAGCAGACCACGAGCGCCGCGACGAGTGCCACGAACCGCACCCCGGGCGCCCGACGACGGACCGCGAGCATCGTGCCGACGAGGACGGCGGCGACGAGGACGCCGGACACCCACCACGCGACGCCCTGCACGAGGGGACGCATGGCGAGGGCGGCGATGAGGACGGGCACCGGTGCGAGTGCGACGACCCACGGGCTCGGCGAGTCCGGTCGGTCGACCCGTCGGTCGGGTTCGCTCCGCGCCTCGCCCCGGGGCGGGGCCGGACGGGTTGCGACGCCGCTCACCGGATGCTCCCGGGCGCGTGGGCACCGGCGACCGGGACCACCAGGGTCCGCCACCCGCCGCGGTCGAGGATGCCGCGCACCACCGGGTCCGGCGGGACGATGGTCGCGAGGATCCCCCGGCTCGACCCGGTCGTCGCGGAGACGAGCTCGGCCGCCTGCTCGGCGGTGCAGTTGCCGGTGACGACGGCGGTCATGCCGTGCACGTCGCGGCCGCGGACGTCCGGGAGGACCTCGGTGACCTCGCGGGCGTCGGAGCGGACCCGGACGTCGGCGAGCCCCACGAGCACGTCCGTCAGTCCGCCGGCGTCCCCCGCGTGCCGGGTGCTGCCGGACGGTCCGTCGCTGACGAGCACGACGCGCGAGGTCCGTGCGGCCAGTGCCCGTGCGACGCTCGCGGCGACGACGACTGCGTGCTCGAACGCGGCGTCGCCGCCGAGGTCCGAGAGCTCGGCCAGGTCGTCGCGGCCGAGGCGCTGGTAGGACTCGCGTCGGACGTCGAGGGCGATGACGGCCTCCGGCGGCTGCGCCTGTGTGGTCTGGCGGACGTGGAGTTCCCCGCGGCGGGCGCTCTGGGCCCAGTGCACACGGCGGATCGGGTCACCCGGGCGGTAGGGGCGGAGCTCGCTGTCGTCCGCCGACCCGCCCTGCCCCACCCGGCCTTCGTCGGCGGAGACGGCTCCGGCGAGCGCACCCGCGTCGAGCGACGCGAGCGGGGTCGATGCCGGGACGACGACGACCTCTTCCGCGGCGACCACCGGTCGGTCGATGCGGAGCAGGCCGAACGGGTCCTCGACGCGGATCGTCACCGGGCCGACCACGCTGCGCCCGCGGTGCATCGCCAGGGCCTCGACGTCGAGCACCGCCGGCGGCAGGTTCGGCCCGACGGCGGCGTACGTCTCGGCGGTGGACATGCTGACGAGGGCGTCGTCGAGCTGTTCGCGCACGAGGAGCATCGACCGCGGGCCGATCGGCAGGCTCGTCCCGCCGAGGGTGATCCGCTCGCGGTACACCTCGCCGACCTGGACGATCGCGCGCGCCGTGCTCCGGCTGCCGCGCAGCGGTGCGGCGACGACGAACGCCATGACGATGCCGAGCACCACGAGCACGAGGAGCAGCAGCCCCGCGGACACCGCGACGCTCGTCGTCCCCACGAGCCCGCCGCCGATCAGCCCGATGCCGACCGCGATCACGGTCCAGCCGCGCACGGTCGGTCGGGGGAACGGCGTGCGGCGCAGCAGCGCGAGGCCCCGCCGCCCGTACCGGAGCGCCCCGGAGCGCAGGGCGCCGGCACGCAGCGCGAGCGACGTCGGCGCCGGGGACCCGGACATCAGGAGCGGACGGGGGTCGCCGTGAACGGCACGGCCGTGTCGGACACGATGCGCACGACGATGTCGCGGACGGTGTCGTCGCCCGTCCCGCCGAGGCCGCGGGCGACCGGCACGAGCCGGTGCGCGAGGATGACCGGCGCCAGCGTGGCGACGTCGTCCGGCGTGACGAAGGGACGACCGAGCAGGGCGGCGTGGGCACGGGCGGCCGAGGCGAGGTGCAGCGTGGCACGCGGGCTGGCACCGAGCACGATGTCGGGGTGGCTGCGGGTGGCCCGGACGATCGCGACGATGTACGCCTCGACGTCGGGCGCGACGTGGACCGTGCGCACCGACTGGATGAGGTCGCGGAGGGTGTCCACGTCGACGATCGGACGGAGGTGCGCCAGCGGGTCGCCCCCACCGCGGTTCGTCAGCATCTGCCGTTCGGCGTCGGCGCTCGGGTACCCCATCGTCAGGCGGGCCATGAAGCGGTCGCGCTGGGCCTCGGGCAGCGGGTACGTGCCCTCCATGTCGATCGGGTTCTGCGTCGCGACGATCATGAACGGGCTGTCCAGCTTGCGCGTCACGCCGTCCACGGTCACCTGCGCCTCGGCCATCGCCTCGAGCAGCGCCGACTGGGTCTTCGGGCTCGTGCGGTTGATCTCGTCGCCGATGACGACGTTCGCGAACACCGGCCCCGGCGAGAACCGGAACGTGCCGGACGACTGGTCGAAGATGTTCACGCCGGTGACGTCCGACGGCAGCATGTCCGAGGTGAACTGGATGCGGTTCACGGACCCGCCGACCGATGCGCCGAGCGCCTTGGCCAGCACCGTCTTGCCGACGCCGGGGACGTCCTCGACGAGCAGGTGCCCCTCGGCCAGCATCACCGTCAGGGCGGTGCGGATGGCCTCGGTCTTGCCGTCGACGACGGTGGAGACGGCGGCGGTGATGTCGTCACCGACGTCCCGGATGCGCTCGATCGGGAAGGCGGGGTCGGTCGGTTCCGGCACGCAGGCCTCCTCGGCTCAGGACAGGTGTCGTGCATGCTACAACGGCCCGGTGACAGGGACCGGGGGATGCGTCACCGACCGGGCCGCCGGACACACGGCGACGGACTGGAGGCGCGGGTCGCGTGCGCCGATCAGCGCACGCGATCCGCGCCTCCAGTCCGGATCCCGCAGCACCTCAGACGCGAGCCGCCAGCGACGCGTCGGCGGCCAGCAGGACCTGCGCCGCCACGGCGACGCCCTCCTCGCGCCCGAGCTCGGTGTCCTCGTGCTCGATGTTCACCCACATGTCCGGGTCCACCTCGCGGAGGGCCTCGAGGAACGCCGACCAGTACGCCTCGTCGTGCCCCTTGCCGAGCGCGACGAAGTCCCACGCAGACGGCTTCGGCCACTCGTTCGCCCACTCGTCCCCGCCGAGGTTCGTGCGCGGCTCGTCCGGCGAGAGCCGACGGAACGAGTTGTCGAGCACGCCGTTGATCGCCGCCTGCGGGTTGATCCGGACGTCCTTCGCGGCGGCGTGGAACACGAGCGGACCGAGGTCGCGGACGACCGCCACCGGGTCCATCTGCTGCCAGAACAGGTGCGACGCGTCGAGCTCGACGCCCACGTTGGTCAGCCCGCCGCGCTCGACGAGCTCGCGGATCGTGGCCGGGTTGAAGACGACGTTCTGCGGGTGCAGCTCGAGCGCGACCTTGACCCCGTGCTCGCGGGCGAGGGCGTCGATCTCCTGCCAGAACGGTACCGCGACGCTCCACTGGTACTCGATCACGTCGAGCGCGGCGGAGTTCCAGGCGTTCACGATCCAGTTCGGCCGGGTGCCGCCGGGTTCCCCCGCGGGGAGACCCGACATCGTCACGACCCGGTCCTGGCCGAGACGGGCCGCGAGCCGGATGCTGCGGCGGACGTCCTCCGCGTGCTTCGGCCCGATCGCCGGGTCCGGGTGCAGCGGGTTGCCGTTGCAGTTCAGGCCGGCGATCGAGACGCCGGTCCCGTCGAACTGCGCGAGGAAGGCGTCGCGCGCCGCGTCGTCGTCGAGGATCTCGTCGACGTTCGGCACGTGCACCGGCGGCAGGAACCCGCCGGTGTTCAGCTCGATGCCGGTGAGGCCGTTGCCCGCGATGGCCTCGAGCGCCGCGGCGAGCGGGCGGTCGTGGAAGATCGCGTTGTAGAGACCGAGCTTCATGCGTGTGCTCCTCCGGTGACGGACGCTGCGGTGAGGTCGACGGTTGCTCCTCCGTCGGCGGCGGACCGGGCCACCGCGTCGAGGATCTCCATGTTGTGGACGCCGTCGTCGAACGTGGCGTTCGCCGGCAGCGGGTCGGCCGTGTTGCCCACGACCTCGTCGAGGAAGGCACGCGCCTGGTACTCGAACATCTGGTTCTGCCCCCAGCCGACACCGGGAGCGTCCATCGCCATGCCGCCGGCGACGTAGGGGTGGTCCGGGCCGAGGACGACCTGACGGTAGCCGCCGAGACGGGAGCCGTCGGACTGCAGCGCGAGTCCGATCTCGGATGCGCGCTCCTGGTCCCAGCGTGCGGCGCCGCGCTCGCAGAACACCTCGACGACGAGGCCGTTCGGGTGCGAGGTCGCGACCCGGGAGACCTCGAGCGAACCGACCACCGAGCCGTCGCCGAAGCGCGCGTTGAACGTGGCGTAGTCGTCGTTCTCGACGTCGGCGAACTCCCCGGTCAACGGGACGGCCTGGCCACGGAGGGCGAACCCGGCGGCGATCGGCCGCTTGGTGATGGCCGTGGTGAACATGCCGCCGTTGACGCTCTGCACCTCGCCGGCCAGGAACTCGGCGACGTACGCGAGGTGCGACCCGACGTCGGCGAGTGCACCGGTCCCCGGGGCCCCTGCGAAGCGCCACGAGAACGGGACGTCGGGCGAGGAGCCGTAGTCCGTCCAGTACCGCGCGGAGACGTGCAGGACGCGACCGAGGGTGCCGTCCTCGACGAGCTGCTTGATCGCCGCGAGCCCGGGAGCGCGTCGGTAGGTGAAACCGACGCGGGCGGTGAGACCACGACCGGCCGCGAGCGAGGCCGCGGACGCCATCGCGCGGGCGTCGTCGAGCGAGTCCGAGAGCGGCTTCTCGCACAGCACGTGCTTGCCGGCCGCGAGGAGCCCCTCCACGATCTCGCGGTGCAGCGTGTTCGCGACGACGACGCTCACCACGTCGATGTCGTCGGCCTCGGCGATCGCTCGCCAGTCGGTGTCGTGCCGGTCGTACCCGAAGCGCGTCGCAGCCTCGGCCGCGAGCGGTTCGTAGACGTCGCCGACCGACACGAGCCGGACGGGCGGCAGCGTGTGACCGAACAGGGACGGTGCGTTCCGCCACGCGGCCATGTGGGCTTTGCCGGCCATGCCGGCGCCGATGACGGCGACGCCGATGCTGTCGCTCATGTTCTCTCCCTCGAGAAGTCGGTGATGGCTCTGGAACGTTCCAGAGAGCGTCGGTAGACTGTAGACGCACCCACCCATGTCCTGTCAAGGAGCCGCGTGTCCCGACCACCGACGATCATCGACGTCGCGACCCGTGCCGGTGTCTCGAAGTCGCTCGTCTCGATGGTGATGCGCGACGACCCCGGCGTCTCCGACACCCGCCGGGCAGCCGTCCTCGCCGCGGCCGCCGAGCTCGGCTACCGCCCCAACCGTGCCGCCGCGATCCTCGCCGGCACGCGGACGCGCACGATCGGCGTCGTCGTCGACGACTTCCGGAACCCCTGGTACGTCCCGATGCTCGACGGCATCCGCGACGCGCTCGCCCCGCACGGCCTGCGCCTCACGCTCGCGGACACCCGCGCGAACGCCCACCTCGACTCCTCCCCGTTCGACGACCTCGTCTCGCTCCGTGTCGACGGTGTCGTGCTCGCCGCCGAGGGCTTCCCCGACCTCGTCGTCCCCGCGGACACCCCGGTCGTCATCGCCGGCGCACGCGCCGACGTCCCGGGAGGACTCGACGTCGTCGCCTCCGACGAAGCCGCCGGCGGACGTCTGGCCGCGGATCACTTGGTCGGCCTGGGTCACCGCCGCATCGCCCACGTCACCGGCGCAGGAGGCCCGGCTGCCGTCCGCCGCGAGGCCACCGTCGCCCGGATGGTCGCCTCCGGCATCGAGCCGCTGGTGTACGGCGAGGGACCGACCTCGGAGCAGACCGGCTACCGCGGCACCGTCCGCGCACTGGAGGACCACCCGGACCTGACCGCGGTGTTCGCGGCGAACGACGTCATGGCGATGGGCGCGATCGCCGCCGTGCACGAGGCCGGGCTCCGGGTACCGCAGGACGTGTCGGTCATGGGCAACGACGAGACCCCGCTCGCCGCGTCACCCCTGCTGCGCCTGACGACGGTGGACCCGCACAACGACGAGGTCGGGCGACTCGCGGCGGACCGGCTCGTCGAGCTGATCGGTGCAGCCGAGCGGCCGGAGCCGACCCGGGTCCTCGTGCCGCCGTCGCTCGTCGTCCGATCGACGACCGCTCCCCCGCGCGCCCGCTGACCGTCCGGACCGCGGGCGTCCGCCGGTCACCCGCTGACCGGTGTCCGCCGGTCGGTGCCGATACCGTCACGGCGCGAGCTGCACCCAGCGCCCCTCGGAGACGACCCGGACCGAGCCACCGTCGACCGCCACGGCGGTCTGCTCGTCGATGGCGTAGGCGGTCGGAACGCCGATCTCGGCCGCCCACCGCTCGGCGTTCTCGAGGGTGTTCTCCGGGAACGCGTCGAGGTGCGGGAAGATCGAGAAGTCGACGACTCCCAACGTCACGTCGTCGACCGCTGACGGCCACGCGACGAAGGACGCGCCGATGCGCGGCGTCATGACCATGCTGCCGGCGCTCACGCCCACCCACACCGTGTCGGGCAACGAGGGCAGCAGGTCCGCGAGCCCGGATGTCCGCATCCAGTGGGCGAGGTAGGTGGCATCCCCGCCGTCGACCAGCAGGACGTCGGCTCCCGTGACCCACCGCCGCCACCGCTCGGGGTCGATCGTCGGCAGCGCCGTGAGCTCCAGCACGCCGATCGACGCCCACCCGAGGCCGGTGAAGGCGCGGGAGTCGGGACCGCCGGCCACGAGGTCCCGGACCGAGGCCGGTCCGCACATCGGATGCCCCCACTGCGCCGTGGGGACGACGAGGGCGCTGGCCTCCTCGATCGGTTTGCCGAGCATCGACACGAGCGCGGCGTGGATCGTCGGGTTGGTGACGCCTCCCGAGGTCAGCAGGAGCTTCACGTCGTCTCCGATCCAGGCAGTTCCAGCGTGTTCAGGGACCACAGTGCCACGCCGTGCAGTCCGAGGTCCTCGGCGAGCGCGACCCGTGCCCGGTAGGAGCGCGCGTCGGACCAGTGCAGCTCGCGGCCGTCGTCCAGCGTCGCCGACCACTCGCCGGTCCGGGCCGACCACCGGGCATCGTCGCCCGCGAGCTCCCGCGCCCGCGCCGGGCTCACCTGCGCGTCACCCGAGCCACTCCACACGTACCCGTACCCCGCGATGCCGAGGTCGATCCGGTCGGCCGGGACGCCCGAGCGTTCGGCCGCATCGACCACCCGCTCCGCCCACGGCAGGGACCCGATGGTGCCGGCACCGCTCCAGGGCCCGTGCTGGTCGTACGTCATCAGGACGAACCGGTCGACGTGGTCCGCGAGCGCACCGAGGTCGTACCCGGTGTCGCGGTAGCCCCGCTCGTCCGTCGAGGCCATGACCGCGATCGACACCTCGGCGTCCGACCCGAGCCGCTCGTGCACGGCGTCCTCGAGCGTCGCGGCGAACGCCACGAGCCCGGCACGGTCGCGACTCCGGAGCGACTCGAGGTCGATCTGCACGCCGCGCATGTGCGCATCGGACGCGAGTTCCGCCAGGCGCTCGGCGACCCGCGAGCGGTTCCCGGCGTCCGACAGCAGCGCGGTGCCGACCTCGGGTGAGAAGTCCCCGATCGACTCGGAGAAGTTGCTGACGAGCAGTTCGGGTGCGGCTCCACCGGTACGCGCCGTGCGGGCGAGTGCCGCCACGCCGCCGGGCAGGTCGTTCAGCCCGGCACCGTCGTCCGCCACCGTGACGCCGTCGATCCCGATCGTCGTCGCACGACGGGACGCGTCCGAGACGTTCGCCGCCGATCCGTCACCTGGTTCGACGTACGCCTCGACAGCGAGGTCGGCGTCGGCACCCTGCGTGCCGACGCAGCCACCGAGGGCCAGCGCGACCACGACCGCGAAACCGACCACGAGTCCTGTCCGCCGCACCACCCGCTCACCGTAGCGTGCGGGGCGGGGTCGGGCCGCGCCTCCTGGACCTCAGACGGTGGCACCCTCGAGCCGGTCGACCGCGACGGCGAGCTCCTCGAGCTCGGGGACCTCGCGCGCCTCGGCGAGCGCTTCCTCGAGCGCGGCGGCGTGCACGGGCGTGGCCTCGTCGAGCAGCCGTTGGCCCGCGTGCGTGAGCTCCGTGTAGAGCCCGCGGCGGTCGTCGGCGCAGAGCACGCGGGTGAGGAGGGCGCGCTCCTCCAGGCGGTTCACGAGCCGGGTCGTCGCACTCGGGCTGAGCGCTGCCGCCCGGGCGAGCTGCTGCATGCGCATGTGGAAGCCGTCCTGGCGGCGGAGGGCGTCGAGCACCGTGAACTCGACGACCGACAGGTCGACCGCGCGCAGCGCCCGCTCGAGCCGCGTCTCGATGAGGCCGTGCAGGGCCGCGAGCGTGCGCCAGCCGTGGGCGCGGACGGCGACGGAGGAGTCGTCGACGGACATGAGGGGCCTCCTGGTGTGCTTCCGGGCAGGATTGGTTGCTTGCGCGGATACCCCGCGTGTGCAACTATCGATATCCCGTGTCTGCAACAACCAGCGTACGCGGCCCAGCTGCACCGCACAACGGAAGGACATCCATGCCCGCGGGACTCATCGCCCTCGCACTCGGCGGATTCGGCATCGGCCTGACCGAGTTCGTCATCACCGGGCTCCTGCCCGAGGTCGCCGCCGACTACGGCGTGACCGAGACCACCGCCGGGTGGCTCGTCACCGGGTACGCCCTCGCGGTCATCGTCGGCGCGCTCGGACTCACCGCCGCGACCACCAGGCTCCCCCGCAAGCCGGTGCTCATCGGGTTGCTCGTGCTGTTCGTGATCGGCAACACCCTGTCCGCCCTCGCGCCGGTGTACGGCGTGATGATGCTCGGCCGGGTCATCGCGGCCCTCTGCCACGGGGCGTTCTTCGGCATCGGCTCCGTGGTCGCGTCGAACATGGTCGCGAAGGAGAAGCGGGCGTCCGCGGTCGCCCTGATGTTCACCGGGCTCACGGCGTCGAACGTGCTCGGCGTCCCGTTCGGCACCTTCCTCGGCCAGGCGCTCGGCTGGCGCGCCACGTTCTGGACCATCGCGGCGATCGGTGTCGTCGCCCTCGTCGGGGTCGCTCTGCTCGTCCCCACCGTCCGCTCGGCCGACGCCGCGGTCCCCTCGCTCCGCCGAGAGCTCGGCGCCTTCCGCTCCGGCCAGGTGTGGCTCTCGCTCGGCATCACCGTGCTCGGCTACGGCGGGATGTTCGGCGCCTTCACCTACATCGCGTACACCCTGACCTCGGTGTCCGGGTTCTCGTCGGGCGCCGTGCCGTGGCTGCTCATCGTGTTCGGCGTCGGGCTGTTCGTCGGCAACTTCGCGGGCGGGAAGCTCGCGTCCCGGTCGATCGACGGCACACTGCTCGTGGTGCTCGTCGTCCTCACGGTGGTGCTCGCCGTGTTCGCGGCAGTGGCGGCCTCGCCCGTGCTCACCGTGATCGCGCTCGTGCTCATGGGAGCGTTCGGGTTCGCCACCGTGCCGGCGCTGCAGACGCGGGTGATGCAGTACGCGGACCACGCGCCGACCCTGGCGAGCGGAGCGAACATCGCGGCGTTCAACCTCGGGAACGCGCTCGGCGCCTGGATCGGTGGGCTCACGATCGCGGCGGGGCTCGGGTACACGTCGCCGATCTGGGCGGGGGCCGGGATCACGGCGGCGGCCGTGGTGCTGACGTCCGTCGCGGCGGGCGCGGCGCGGCGCGCGCGCTCGCGCGGCGCGGTGCCGACGGGCAGCGTCGCGACGGTCTGACGCGCGGGGCGCGGGGCGCGCGGGGCGCGCGAGGTTTCGTGAGCAGAAATGGTCGGGTCACGTGCGCACATCCGACCATTTCTGCTCACGAGATGCGCGGCAGTCACGGCGCGTACGCACGGACGGGAGGCGCGGTGCGGGCTGGCACCGTGCCTCCCGTCCGGCGGTGGTCGCGCCGCGCACTCGATGCGCCCGGTGCTCCCGGTGTTCCTCGGGAACGACGAAACCCCGGTCCTGGAGGACCGGGGTTTCGTGTGCCGCGGAGACGGAGGGATTTGAACCCTCGGTCCCCTCAAAGGGGACTCCACCTTAGCAGGGTGGTGCACTCGGCCGGACTATGCGACGTCTCCAAGCACTCTCGCGAGCGCTCCCACCACCATACAGGAGGTCGAGCACTGTCTCGACACCGAACCCGCGTCGGGCGCACGGCAGGGTCCCCCGAAGTGGGGACAGTCGGGGGTTGTCCACCCGTACCCCGGTCAATAGCATCGTCGAGGCGCGGCCATCACATTCCGGGGTCTCACCCCGTCGCCGCGACACAGCACCGATGTCGCTCCTGGGCGGCGAGCCCGACGCGCGCCCGATCGCGCGAGGCTCAGACCGAGGAGTGACCAGGGGGCGCGGCCCACCACCGCGCCCCCGCTCTCGGTGGTTCGGGTGCGCTGGCGCTTCTTCGCGCTGGGCGACACCTCACGGGCCGGGGAGCGCGTGGAGTGTCGGTGAGCGCGAAACCTCGGGGACGGGGGTCAGGAGCCGAAGGCCTTCGAGCAGGTCTGCTCGTCGGCGGACTGCCCCTGCAAGCCGTCGAGGGTCTCGGCCGGAGCCGTCGCCGCGGGGCTGCTCGCGGGCGCGGTGGCTCCGCCGGCGCTCGCACCATCCGTACCAAAACCCGCACCATCCGTACCGAGGTCCGCACCCGAACCGGCAGCCGCGCCCGCGCCGCTCGCACCGGCACCCGATCCCGCGCTCGCGTCCGTACCCGCGCCCGATCCCGCGCCGGCAGCCGCGCCGCCGGCGCCCGCAGCGGCCCCCGCGGCCGTGCCCGCAGCGGCCTCCGCGGCCGACGCCCCCGCGGCAGACCCCGCGCCCGCCGCGCGCTCCGCCCCGATCCCGGTGCTGTCCGCGCCGAGCGAGAACGACTGGTCCGCCCGGATCTTCGCGAACAACTGCGCCGCGAGCTCCGCCGACGGCTGCACCTTCCCCGAGTACACCCCCGTGCCCCCGGTCGTCCCCGGGTACTGCACGAAGTTGACCTGCGCGAGCGGGAGGTCCTGGAGCGCCCGCCCCATCTCCACCATCGTGCCGGCGTCGTTGAGGCTCTGCGACAGCTGCATGTTCGAGGCCGCTGCCCGGGCCAGCTTGTACAGGGTGGGCGGCGAGGTGAGGGTGTCGTTCGACTTCACCGTGCGCAGCAGCGAGGACAGGAAGGCCTGCTGGCTGGAGATCCGCCCGAGGTCCGAGCCGTCGCCCACACCGTGCCGGGAGCGGAGGAACGCCAGCGCTTGGTCACCCTGCAGCGTCGAGGTGCCCTGCGGCAGGTCGAGCCCCGTGTAGCGGTCGTGGATCGGCTGCGCGACGCACACCGGCACGCCGCCGATCGCGTTCGACATCTCGATGACGCCCTGGAACGACACCGCCGCCGAGTACTGCACGTCGAGGCCGGTCAGCCCCTGCACGGTCTGCACGACGCAGTTCAGCCCGCCCTCGCCCCACGCGCTGTTGATCGGCTGCGCGGCCATGGCGGGTGTCGTCCCGGAGCCGTCCTGCTTGCGGCACGCGGGGATCGGCGTGACGAGGTCGCGCGGGATGCTCACCGCGGTGGCGTTGGTGTGGTCGGCCGAGACGTGCAGCAGGATGTTGACGTCGTTCAACGTGGCGTCGCGTTCGCCGTACGCCGTGCCCTGCTCGGGGTCGTTGTCCGTGCCGACGACCAGCATGTTGAAGCCGCCCTGGTACGAACTCAGTGCTGCCGGTCCCTTCGCCGGCTGCGCTGGCTGCCCCTGGATCGCGACGCCGTCGCCGAAGTCGTCGGTGACCTGCTTGGCGGCGATCGCGGCGACCGACGCCGTGCTCACGAGGGCGACCGCGGCCACCCCGGAGAACACCTTCATCGCGGTGCCGACGGGGTTGCGGTGCCGGAGACGTCCGTGCCGTGCGATCCCGGTCGCTCGGTTCAGCCGGTGGGATCGGTCGCGGACGTCGTTCACGGGCACTCCTGTCGTGTGCGGACACGGTGCGTGCTCGAGCGGACGAGCACGCGGGCAGTGCCCTCCCTGTCGGGCACCGAGGGGTCCCGCGCTGGCCCGGTCGGTCCCGGTGCCGCGGGGACGGCAACCGGACCACCCTGCCATGCGCCCGCCTGTCGATTCAGTGCGAGCGGCCCCGGAATCCGCGGTGAGTGCTCAGGCGGCCGCCCGGAACCGTTCGGGCAGGCCGATCAGGGCATCGGCGAGCTCGACCAGCGCCACCGCGCACTCGTCGAGCGCGTCCCGCTCGGCCGCGGTGGTCGCGCGTTCGGCGATCTTCCGGCGTTCCCGACGTGCGACCACGGCGTCGATCCCGTTCGCCAGCGCCACGTCGTCCGTGAAGAACGCGTCGAGCACGGCACGCTGCGACAGGAGCCAGTCGGCGCTGACGGCCGCACCGCTCCGGCGGAGCCACCACGAACCGAGCTCGACGAAGACCCCGCCCTCGGTCACGCACTCGCGGAGCCAGGCGACGTCGAAGCGATCCGCGCACCGCACCGCGCCCGCCGAGGGCTCGGTGATCATCGTCCGCGCGATCCGGATCCGCTCGATCATGTGGTCGACGGTCCAGTGCGCGACGACCACCCCGACGTACCGCTGCACCGAGACGAGCCGCAGGTTCTCGAGCGGCACAAGTGCTTCGCGCACCGGCGTCCGGGACACCCGCATGTCGGCCGCGATCGTGTCGAGCCGGATCCGCTGGCCACGGCGGTAGACCCCGCGCAGCACGTTGTCGAGCAGCCGCGCGAAGACCGCGTCCCGCAGCAGACTGCGTCGGATGCCGTGCGGGTCGTCATCGTCGCGACCCGGTCGGTGCTGTGCTCGCTCCATGCCGCCAGGATCACGCACGGCCCACGCCGCCGGCTTCGCGAGTGGTCGGCCCGTGGACCGTGCAGGACACTGTCGTGCTGTGGAGGACTGCCATGCGAGGACGATGACAGACCCCGGAGCGCGGCGCTAAACACTCCGCATACGGAATACTACTTCCGCGCCGCGTCCGCCTCCTTGGTCAGGACCGACAGGGGTTGTGTGACGTCCTCGAGCCCCTTCCGGGCCGCGTCGACGCCGAAGATCAGCGCCACGACACCGCCCGCGATCATCACCGCGGACCCGAGCAGGTACCCCCAGAACAGCGGCTCGCGGGAGGACCCGTCGCCGATGAGCGCACCGTAGATGAGCGGCGCGACGGCTCCGAAGATCTGCGCCAGCGCGAAGAAGTACGAGATCGCCTGCGACCGGAGCTCGAGCGGGAAGATCTCGCTCACGGTCAGGTAGGCGCTGGACGCACCCGCCGAGGCGAAGAAGAACGAGATGCACCAGAAGACGACCTGCACCGGCGCGCTGATCGCGTCCGCCTGGAACAGGAACGCCGAGGTGGCGAGCACGAGCCCGGACACCAGGTACGTCGAGAAGATCATCTGCCGACGACCCCAGGTGTCGAAGAACCGACCGAGGATGATCGGTCCGAGCAGGTTGCCGATCGCGAACGGGAAGAAGTACACGCTCGTCTCGGCGGTCTTCAGGCCGAAGAAGTTCGTGAGCACCAGGGCGTAGGTGAAGAAGATCGCGTTGTAGAGGAACGCCTGCGTGATCATCATCGTCGCGCCGACCAGGGTCCGGGTCGGGTACTGCCGGAACAGCACCTTCACGATCGTCCGGAACTTCACGTTCTCCGTCGGCGTGACGGTCATCGCCTTGGACTCGTCGACCTCCGGCAGCCGGTGCCCGGTGGACTTCTCCACCGACTCCTCGATCTGCGTGACCGTCGCCTCGGCTTCCTCCTCACGTCCGTGCGTCATGAGCCACCGCGGACTCTCCGGGATGTGCCGCCGCAGGAAGATGATCGCGATGCCGAGCACCGGGCCGAGGAAGAAGCCGATGCGCCAGCCGATGTTCTCGGCGAAGTTGGCCGTGTCGAGCAGGTAGATGTTCGCGAACGCGCCGAGTGCCGCGCCGCCCCAGTAGGTGCCGTTGATCGCGATGTCGACGTGCCCGCGGTACTTCGCGGGGATGAGCTCGTCGATCGCCGAGTTGATCGCGGCGTACTCGCCGCCGATGCCGAGCCCGGCGACGAACCGGAAGGCCGCGAGGAACCAGAAGTCCTGCGCGAGCCCCGCGATGCCGGAGCCGATCAGGTAGATGGCCAGCGTGAGGATGAAGAGCTTCCGACGCCCCAGCCGGTCGGACATCCGACCGAAGACGATCGCGCCGACGACCTGCCCGACGAGGTAGATGGTGCCGAGCGAGGTCACCTGCTGCGTCGACAGGTTCAGGTCGGCCTGGAACCCGGCGTTCGACACGATCTGGATCTCGAGGCCGTCGAGGACCCACGAGACACCGAGTCCCACCACGACACTCCAGTGGAACCGTGTCCACGGCAGTCTGTCCATCCTGGCGGGGACCAGGCTCTTGATCGCCCCGTTCGTCGTGCTGCTCACGAAAGGGGAACGTACGCCCAGATCGACGAGATGGTTCAGATCCGGAAACGAACGGGTTCCGGGCTCGGAGCCGGATCCCCCTAATCGAATCCGGCTCCGATGCCGGAACACCAATCATTGCAATTGCTATGAAAACTCACAAGCAGGTGGCCTGGAGGCGCGGTGCCAGCCCGCACCGCGCCTCCAGGCCCGAACGGCGTAACGTCGAAGAGGTGACCCGACCCGACATCCGAACGGTCGGCGAGCTCCGCACCTCTGGCCACCTCCAGAAGACGGTCCGCGCCGAGATCCGCGACAACCTGCTCAGCGCCCTCCGCGAGGGCCGCGACCCCTGGCCCGGCCTCCACGGCTTCGCCACCACCGTCGTCCCGCAGCTCGAACGCGCCCTGATCGCCGGGCACGACGTCGTCCTGCTCGGCGAACGCGGACAGGGCAAGACCCGACTCCTCCGCACCCTGCAGGGCCTGCTCGACGAGTGGACGCCCGTCATCACCGGCTCCGAACTCGGCGAGCACCCCTACGAACCGATCACGACGGCGAGCATCCGCCGGGCCGCGGACCTCGGCGACGCCCTGCCCATCAGCTGGCGGCACCGCGACGACCGCTACGTCGAGAAGCTCGCGACGCCGGACACGAGCGTCGCGGACCTCATCGGCGACGTCGACCCGATGAAGGTCGCCGAGGGCCGCAGCCTGGGCGACCCCGAGACGATCCACTTCGGCCTCGTCCCCCGGGGCCACCGCGGCATCGTCGCCATCAACGAGCTCCCCGACCTCGCCGAGCGCATCCAGGTCGCGATGCTCAACGTGATGGAGGAGCGCGACGTCCAGATCCGCGGCTACGTCCTGCGACTGCCGCTCGACGTGCTCGTGGTCGCCAGCGCGAACCCCGAGGACTACACGAACCGCGGTCGGATCATCACCCCGTTGAAGGACCGCTTCGGCGCCGAGATCCGCACCCACTACCCGATCGAGCTCGAGGACGAGATCGCCGTAATCCGCCAGGAGGCGCGGCTCACCGCCGACGTGCCGGACGCGCTGGTCGAGATCCTCGCCCGGTTCACGCGTGCCCTGCGCGGATCGAGTGCGGTCGACCAGCGCAGCGGCGTCAGCGCCCGCTTCGCGATCGCCGGCGCGGAGACGATCTCCGCCGCCGCGGTGCACCGCGCTGCGCGGCAGGGCGAGGAGCACGCGGTCGCGCGGCCGATCGACCTCGAGACCGCGATCGACGTCCTCGGCGGGAAGATCGAGTTCGAGAACGGCGAGGAGGACCGCGCCGACGAGGTGCTCGAGCACCTGCTCCGGACCGCGACCGCCGAGACCGTCCGGGCGCGCTTCCGCGGGCTCGACTTCGCGGTCCTCGTCGAGGCGCTCGACGGGGGCACGATGGTGACCACGGGTGAGCAGGTCAGCGCCCGCGCCTTCCTCGAGGGCCTGCCGTCGATCGGCGAGTCCGACCTGTACGACCAGATCTGCGAACGGCTCGGAGCGACCGACGACGGCGAGCGTGCCGGCGCCATCGAACTCGCGCTCGAGGGGCTCTTCCTCGCCCGGCGGATCAGCAAGGAGTCCGGCGGGGGCGAAGCCGTCTATGGCTAGGGCGAACCGACGCCTGGCGCGGGACGCCCGCTACGGGAAGTACGAGGACGGCCCGGACCCGCTCGCTCCCCCGGTCGACCTGGCCGAGGCGCTCGACGCCATCGGCGAGGACGTCATGGGCGGCACCTCGCCCGAGCGCGCCATCCGGGAGTACCTGCGCCGCGGCGGTCAGGACCAGCGCGGCCTCGACGACCTGGCCCGCCGCGTGGCCGAGCGACGTCGCGAGCTGACGGCGAAGAACAACCTCGACGGCACCCTGCAGCAGGTCAAGCAGCTGCTCGACGAGGCCGTGCTCGCGGAACGCGGACAACTCGCCCGCGACACCGAGATCGACGACGGCGACCGAGCCCTCGCCGAGATGCAGCTCGACAGCCTGTCGCCGTCGCCCGCCACCGCGGTGCAGGAACTGAGCGGCTACGACTGGACGAGCCCGTCCGCGCGCCAGAAGTACGAGGAGATCAAGGACCTGCTCGGCCGTGAGGTCCTCGACCAGCGCTTCGCGGGCATGAAGCAGGCACTCGAGGGCGCCACCGACCAGGACCGCGAGGACGTCGCCGCGATGATGCGCGACCTCAACACCCTGCTCGAGGACCACCGTGCGGGGACGGACACGCAGGAGCAGTTCGACGCGTTCATGGCCGAGCACGGGCAGTACTTCCCGTCGGACCCGCAGAACGTCGAGGAACTGCTCGACGACCTCGCTGCCCGGGCGGCCGCGGCGCAGCGCATGCGCAACTCGATGACCCAGGAGCAGCGCGACGAGCTCGACGCCCTCGCCCAGCAGGCGTTCGGCTCCCCCGACCTGATGGGACAGCTCGCCCAGCTCGACGACACCCTCCGCTCGCTCCGGCCGGGCGAGGACTGGGGCGGCTCCGAGCGGATGGAGGGCGAGCAGGGCCTCGGCCTCGGCGACGGGACCGGGGTGTTCCAGGACATCGCCGACCTCGACGCCCTGGCCGACCAGATCGCGCAGGCCGGACCGGGCTCCGACCTCGACGACCTCGACCTCGACGCCCTCGGCCGCCAGCTCGGGAACGACGCCGTCGTCGACGCGAGGACCCTGCAGCAGCTCGAGAAGGCCCTGCGCAACTCCGGTGCGATGCGCCGCGGTGCCGACGGGCAGCTCCGGCTCACCCCGAAGGCGATGCGGCAGCTCGGGAAGAGCCTGCTCCGGGACGTCGCCGAGCGCATGTCCGGCCGCCAGGGTGCCCGAGACCTCCGCCGCTCCGGTGCGTCCGGCGAACCCTCCGGTGCGACCCGGCAGTGGCAGTACGGCGACACCGAGCCGTGGGACGTCACCCGGTCGATCACGAACGCGCTCACCCGCACGGCTGCCTCGGGACGGATGGGCCCGGGCGTCCGCCTGGAGATCGACGACGTCGAGGTGCAGGAGACCGAGGCACGGACGCAGGCCTGTGTCGCCCTGCTCGTCGACACCTCGTTCTCGATGGCGATGGAGGACCGGTGGGTGCCGATGAAGCGCACCGCGCTGGCACTCCACACCCTCGTTTCCACACGGTTCCGCGGCGACGACCTGCAGCTCATCGCCTTCGGCCGCGAAGCCGAGGTGATGGAGATCGAGCAACTCGTCGGCCTCGACGCGATGTGGGACAAGGGCACCAACCTCCACCACGCCCTGCTGCTCGCGAACCGGCACTTCCGGAAGCACCCGACCGCCCAGCCCGTGCTGCTCATCGTCACCGACGGCGAGCCCACCTCGCACCTCGAACCGAACGGCCAGGTGTGGTTCGGGTACCCGCCGGACCCGATCACGATCGCGCTGTCCGTCCGGGAGCTCGAGAACGCCGGACGGCTCGGCGCGCAGACGACGTTCTTCCGGCTCGGCGACGACCCGGGGCTGGCGCGCTTCATCGACGCGATGGCGAAGCGGGTGGACGGCAAGGTCGTCGCGCCCGAGAACGACGACCTCGGCGTCGCGGTGGTCGGGTCGTACCTGGGATCGCGCCGCGGTGGAGCGCTCTTCCGGGACGACTGGACAATCTGACGGCAGGGTCTGTTCCTCGGGCGATCTCGGTCGTATGCTGACGCCACAGCTGCCCCAGACCCCGGCCGCGATCACCGCTCCACCTGACCGACCACGTCGGTGAACCGACCACGTCGGTGAACCGACCACGTCGGTGAACCGATGCTGTCGGGACACCGACAGCGTCGGTGAGGTGGTGATGACCGACCGATGGCACCTGATCCGTCCTCGGCCGGTCGACCCCCGTGGGGTCCCGGAGGGCAACGACGCACTCCGTCCGACCGCCACGGGTCACCGCGCCCCGGCAGGCGGGACGCGGTACGGGTCGGTGGGTTCCGCACCCGACGGAACCCGCCGACCCGATCTCCGCGCCGGCGGCCGAGCGGTTCGCTAGAAGAGCGGCCAGGGCACGGCGGGCCCGTGTCCCGGTGGCGGCGGGAACAGCCCGACCGCCCGCAGCGCCGCGCACCGGGCGCGCAGGGTGTCGACCTCCGCCACCGTGAGGTGCTCGTCGAGTGCGGCACCGAGATCGCCGTGCAGCGCGTCGGTCACCCGGTCGATGCCCTCGAGCTCGTCCGCGTCGAGCGGTTCGCCGATCCACCCCCACAACACCGAGCGCAGCTTGTGCTCGACGTGGAAGGTCAGCCCGTGGTCGACACCGAAGCGGTGACCGTCCGGCATCGCGAGGACGTGACCGCCCTTGCGGTCGGCGTTGTTCACGACGACGTCGAACACCGCCATCCGCCGCAGTGCGGTCGTGTCCTCGTGCACGAGGGTCACCGGACGGTCCGCTTCGTCGATCGCCTCGAGCACCGGCCGCCAGCGGGGTGCTCCGTCGCCGGACAGCTCGGCCTCGGCGTCCTCGGTGGGGACGAGGTCGACCGCGTCCTGCTCGGGATCGACGTCCTGCCACCGCTGGACCATGCCGCGGCCGAACGGCCCCTCGCCCATCCACGTCGGGGGGACGACGTCCCAGCCGAACGCCTCCGACACGAGGTACGCCGCGACCTCTCGATCGGCGAGGGTGCCGTCCGGGAAGTCCCAGAGCGGTCGCTCCCCCTCGATCGGCTTGTAGACGACCGCCTCGCCGTCGAGGTCGGCGAGGAAGGTGGCGTTCGAGGCTTCCCGGATGCGTGCCCGGATGGACAGCGACCCGTCGCTCATGCGGCCCCTGGCGGACGGCCGGCGGCCACGATCTCCCGCGTGCGCTCGACGAACGCGCGAGCGGTGCCGACCGGGATCTTCACCTGGAACAGCTCGGCGGGCTCGGGGATCTCGACCACGGCCTCGATCTCCTCGCCGTCCTCGGTCGTCTCGGCGACGATCTCGAGCTCGTCGTCGATGGGGTACGCCTCGATCACCACCTGGGCGGTGGCGGGGTCGAACCCGAGGCTCAGGGCGCCGGCACGGAACTCGGCCTCGACCGGCTGGTCGAGCGGTTCACCGTCACGGAGTTCTGCCGGCGCGGACGGCGGGACGCTGAACCGGTTGTCCTCGACGGTCGCGACCTCGTCCAGGAGCTCGTCGATCTTGTCCGCGAGGACGGCCGACTGCTCCTTCTCGAGCGCGACGCTCGTGACACGGCGGCCGTCACGCGCCTGGATGTAGAAGGACCGCTCGCCCGGACGGCCGACGGTCCCGACGACGAGACGGTCCGGCCAGTCGAAGCCGTGCACGATGGTGGGCATACCCCGCATTGTAGGAGTGCCGGGCGACAGTCGTTCAGGCTCCGGCAGGAGCGGGACCGGTGGCGGGGTCGTCGTGGCCGGCGCCGCCCCCGACCGCGGCGTCCGCGCCCGGCGCCGGTGCTGCCGCGAGCCACGTCAGGTCACCCGACTCGGTGTTCGAGGCGACGACCTCGGGACGGTGCTCGCCGTAGCGCACGATGGACACCGACGCCGGTCCGACCGCGATGCGCTGGAACAGGTCGAGGTGCATGCCGAGGGCGTCGGCGAGCACGGACTTGATCACGTCGCCGTGGCTCACCGCGACCCACACGGCGCCCGGACCGTGGGCGGCCTCGACCTCGGCGTCGATCCGGCGGACGGCGGCGACGGCGCGCGACTGCATCCCCTGCATGGACTCCCCGCCGGGGAACACGACGGCGCTCGGGTTCGCCTGGACCGTCCGCCAGAGCGGCTCCTTCGCGAGGTCCGCGAGCTTCCGGCCCTGCCAGTCGCCGTAGTCGCACTCCGTGATCGCCCGCTCGATGCGGGTCTCCGGCTCGCCCGCCTGGCGTCCGAGCAGCGCGCGGGCGGTCTGCCGACACCGTTCGAGCGGGCTGGACACGACCGCGGCGAGCGGGACAGCGGCGAGTCGTCCGGCCGTCCGTGCGGCCTGTTCGCGACCGACGGCGTCGAGCGCCACCCCTGCCGTCCGTCCGGCGAGGACGCCGGTCGCGTTCGCGGTGGTGCGTCCGTGCCGGACGAGGAGGACGGTCGCCATGTGCCCGATCCTAGGCCGCGATGCGCCCGTCGCCCGTTGCCGCGTCGGACACCACCCGTCCGTCGACGACGGTCACGAGCGAGTCGAGCGCGCCCCGGTGCACGAGGTCGTGCGTCACGAGCATCGTCGCGGTGCCGCGCTCGTGGGTCAGCTGCGCGATGAGCGACATGATCGCCGCGCCGCGCTCCTGGTCGAGTGCGCTCGTGGGTTCGTCGACGAGCAGGACCTCCGGCTCGTGCACGAGTGCGCGGGCGATCGCGATCCGCTGCCGTTGCCCACCGGACAGCTGGGCCGGTCGCTTGTCGGCGTGCCCGGACAGCCCGACCGCGTCGATCAGGTCGTCGGCCCGATCGCGGACCGCCGCACCCCGCCGCCCGGCCCGCGGGCCCCCGAGGTGCGCCATGACGAGGAGCTGCTCGCGGGCGGTCAGCGACGGCAACAGGTTCGACTGCTGGAACACGATGCCGATGCGTTCCCGTCGGAGCGCGGTGGCCTCGTCCCGCGACAGCGCGGCGGCGTCGACCGCGTCGCCCCGCGCACCGGTGATGACGACGCGGCCGGAGTTCGGCCCGATGAGCGTCGCCGCGACGGCCAGGATCGAGGACTTGCCGGAGCCGGAGGGGCCGGTGATCCCGGTGACCTCGCCGGTGCGTGCCGTCAGCGAGACGTGGTCGACCGCGGTGACGCGGCGGTCGCCGTCGGGGAAGGTGAGGGTGACGTCGTCGAGGGTGATCATCGGTTGCTCCCGAGTGCGGTGAGGGGGTCGGCGGCGGTGACGGTGCGGAGGGCGACCGCGGCTCCGGCGAGCCCGAGGGCCGCCATCGCGATCGCCGGGACCAGCGTGGTGAGCGGGCTGAGCAGGAACGGCAGCGCACCGCCGGCGAGCGCCCCGAGACCCACGACCGCGGCGGTCCCGACGCCGATGCCGACGACGAGCACGACGAGCGCCTGGCCGAGGGCGTCCCGGACGAGCGACCGGGTACTCGCACCGAGTGCCTTCAGGACGGCGACGTCGCCCGCG
This sequence comes from Curtobacterium sp. GD1, assembly GCF_020882855.1. Classification (NCBI taxonomy): domain Bacteria; kingdom Bacillati; phylum Actinomycetota; class Actinomycetes; order Micrococcales; family Microbacteriaceae; genus Curtobacterium; species Curtobacterium sp. GD1. Next base: position 89,470 of record NZ_JAFEVQ010000015.1, read on the forward strand.
CGCTGCATGGTCCACACCGTGAAGAAGGCGCCGACGACGAGGGCGGAGACGCCGAACAGCATCGCGATCATCAGGGCGAGCGAACCGACCTCCGACCGGAACGTCTCGAGGGCGGTGAGCGAGCCGAGGTGCGACGAGGCCGACGTGTGGGTCGCGGTGGCGACGGCGTCCCAGTCGGGCGACCCGCTCACGGCGAGGACGGTGGGGTCGCCGTCGCCGCCGAGCCGCCGATCGGCCGCGGACCAGGCGTCCGGGGTCATCGCGAGGACCGGCGTGTGGCTGTACCAGGCGTCGCCGCCGACGGAGGCGACCCGGTAGGTGGTGCCCGTGATCGTCACGTGGTCGCCGACGTCGACCCCGAGGTCGGCGGCCGCGCCGGCGGAAAGGCCGACCTCGTCGTCCCGCGTCGGCGCGAGCGAGGCGACCGAGCCACGCGCGTCGGCCGAGCCGCCGTGGTCGGCGGCCAGCCCGAACAGGGCGACCCCGACCGCCGACCCGTCGTCGTGACCCGACGTCGCCCGCCCCTGGACGATCCCGACCGGGACCACCTCGTCGACGCCGGCCGCCGTCTGCCAGCCGACCCGCGCCTCCTGGCCGATGGTCGACTCGCCGAAGGACGGCTGCCCGTCGGACGGTTGCTGCAGGACCAGTCGGTCACCCGGCAGGTCGAGGACGGCGGAGACGTTCTGGGCGGCGAGTCCGCCGGTGAGGCCCGCGAGGAACCCCACGAGCAGGGTGATGAGCGCGACGACGGAGCCGATGAGCACGAAGCGTCCGCGAGCGAACCGGAGGTCGCGCCAGGCGACGAACACGATGGTCCCTTCCCGGGTCACGGACCCTCCGCGACCACGACGGTCACGGACCCTCCGCGACCACGCCTCCAGCCTCGCCGCGCCGGTCCCGGCGGACATCGTCGACCGGACTGGTCCCCCGATCGAACTTTCGGTTGATCCGGTCCCGCACCCGGCTCCGTACGCTGGGACCGTCATGGCGCACAGCACGCTCACCCCGGTCTTCGTCGGTCTCCGGACCGGCCTGCACGTGCTGTCCGCCGCGCTCCTGGCCCTCGTCGTCATCCGTGTGCTGGTCAGCGACGGCCCGCGGCCCTGGGTGCCCCTCGGGCTGAGCGTCGTCTTCGCCGGCGTCTACCTGCTCGGCGCCGTCGCCGCCCGCACCGCCGAGCGCCGTCGTGCGATCGCCGGCGGGGTCTGGCTCGTCGCGCTGAGCCTCGTCTGGATCGCCCTGCTGGTGCTCGTGCCCGAGGCCGCGTACCTCGTCTTCCCGCTGTTCTTCCTGTACCTGCACGTCCTCCCCCGCGTGGTCGGTCCGGTCGCCGTCGTGGTCGCCACCCTCGTCGCGGTCGTCGCGCTCGGGCTGCACGGCGGGTTCACGGTCGGCGGGGTCGTCGGCCCGCTCGTCGGCGCCGGTGTGGCGTTGCTCATCGGGCTCGGGTACCGCGCCCTCGCGCGCGAGGCCACGGAGCGCGAGGCGCTCGTCGCTGAACTCATCGCGACCCGTGACCGCCTGGCCGCCACCGAGCGTGAACAGGGCGTCCTCGCCGAGCGGGCTCGCCTCGCCCGCGAGATCCACGACACCGTCGCACAGGGCCTGTCGAGCATCCAGATGCTCCTGCACGCCGCGGAACGCGCGGACGGCGAGCGCCCCGGGCTGGAGCACATCCGGCTCGCACGTGACACCGCGGCGGACGGACTCGCCGACACCCGGCGGTTCATCCGTGAGCTCACGCCGCCGTCGCTCGACCAGGGGCTCCCGGCGGCGCTCGGGCGGCTCGCCGAGCAGCAGTGGTCCGGCGACGGCCTGACCGTGACCGTCGACGTGCCCGACGTGGTGCTGCCGATGGACGTCCAGACGGCGCTGCTGCGCATCGCCCAGGGCGCGGTCGCGAACGTGGTGCAGCACGCGCACGCCACGCACGTCGCGCTGTCGCTCGCGGTCGACGGCCAGGAGGCGCGACTGACGGTCTCGGACGACGGCGTCGGTTTCGACCCGGTCACCGCCTTGTCGCGGGCGGTCGCGTCCGACTCGTTCGGCCTGCGCGCGGCCCAGGACCGCGTCGGCCAGTTCGGCGGACGGCTGGAGATCGACTCGGCGCCCGGACGCGGCACCACCCTCGTCGCCGTCCTGGAGGTGCCGTGATCCGGATCCTGATCGCCGACGACCACCCGGTCGTGCGGGCCGGCCTGCGCGCGCTGCTCGACGCGGAGGACGACCTCGAGGTCGTCGGCGAGGCCGCGACGCCGGGGACCGCGGTCGAGCTCGCCGCCGACCTCTCGCCGGAACTCGTCCTGATGGACCTGCAGTTCGGCCAGGACACCTCCGGTGCCGAAGCCACCCGGCGGATCCGTGCGCTCGACGCCGCGCCGTACGTCCTCGTGCTCACGAACTACGACTCCGACGGCGACATCCTCGGCGCGGTGGAGGCCGGTGCGAGCGGGTACCTCCTCAAGGACGCGCCGCCGCACGACCTGATCGCGGCCGTCCGGGCGGCGGCGTCCGGCCAGAGCGCGCTCGCGCCCGCGATCGCCGGCCGGCTGATGGCCCGGATGCGGACCCCGCAGGTGTCGCTCTCGGCGCGGGAGATCGAGGTCCTCGAGCTCGTCGCCGCCGGCGCTGCGAACGGCGAGGTCGCGGCGCGGCTCCACATCAGCGAGGCGACGGTCAAGTCGCACCTCGTGCACGTGTTCTCGAAGCTCGGGGTCGCCTCGCGGACGGCTGCGGTGTCCACGGCGCGCTCGCTCGGCATGCTGCGCTGACCTCGCACCGGCGGTCTGCGCCGTTCCCTTGACTCGACCACGGTGGGACGTTCTGATGGACCCATGATCGAGCGCCACCGCGCGGCACTCTTCGCCACGTCGACGATGACCGGGTTCGGGATCGCCTCGTGGATCACGCGCACGCCCGCGATCCGCGACGCGCTCGGGGCCTCGATCGAGGCGATGGGCATCGTCATCCTCGGGCTCTCGATCGGCTCGATGATCGGGATCCTCGGCGCCGGTGTGCTCGTCCGGCGACTCGGGACGCGCCCGCTCATCGTCCTCGGCGGGGTCCTGCCCGTCGTCGGCATGCTCCTCGTCGCCCTGTCCGCCCCCGCGCAGCTCGCCGCCGGGGTGTGGGGCGGGCTGTTCCTCATCGGCTTCGGGTCCGGCGTCGCCGAGATCGGCCTGAACGTCGAGGCGGCCGCGGTCGAACGACGGATCGGTCGGCCGGTCGTCCCGCTGCTCCACGCCTGCTTCAGTCTCGGCACGGTCCTCGGCGGGGTGGCGGGCATCGCGGTCACCGCTGCCCGGACGCCGGTCCTCGGGCACCTGCTCGGCGCCACCGTCGTCATGGCCGCACTCGCCGCGTTCGCCGCCGTGAACCTCCGTCCGGTCCCCCGCGTTGCGCCCGAGGCGTCGTCCGCGGTCGCACCGGCTCCGCGGCTCCGGGCCGTGCTCACGGTGCAGGTGCTGCTCATCGCCGTGATCACCCTGGCGATGGCGTTCGCCGAGGGTGCCGCGAGCGACTGGCTCCCGCTGCTCATGACGACCGACCACGGCGCTCCCGAGGCCGTCGGGTCCCTCGTCTTCACCGGCTTCGCCCTCGCGATGTTCGTCGGGCGGACGGCCGGCACGCCCCTCGTCGCCCGGTTCGGTCGCGCCCCGGTCGTCCGGGTGTGCGCGGCGGTCGGCACCGTCGGCGTGCTGCTCGTGGTGGTGTCGCCGAGCCCGGTGCTGACCGCGGCCGCCGCCGGGGTGTGGGGTCTCGGCATCGCCCTCGGCTTCCCGCTCGCGATCTCGGCCGCCGGCGACCACCCGACCGATGGTGACCGACGGGTGTCCGTCGTCGCGACCGCGGGCTACATCGCGTTCCTGGCCGGTCCTCCGGCACTCGGGTTCCTCGGCGAGCACCTCGGCCTGCAGGCGGCGATGCTCGTCCCCGCCGCACTCCTCGTCGTGGCGCTGCTCGCCGCCCCCGCGACCCGGAACCGCACCACGCTCGACGTGCGGGAGCCCCCGGTCGGCGCACCGGCCCCGTCCGCGGACTGACGGGACTACGTCTAGCGGACACCATTTCGTGTCGTCGGCGGCTCGCGCCAAGATGGAGCCGTGCTCGTCTCCATCGTCTACATGAGCCGGGCGGCCACCCCCTTCGACGACGCCGCCCTGACCGAGCTCCTGCGTGGGTCGCGGCTCCGGAACGAGGCGCTGGGGGTCTCCGGCATCCTGTTGGCGAAGGACGGCCGCTTCATGCAGCTGCTCGAGGGCCCGGCGTGGAGCGTGGACGACCGGTTCGCCGCGATCGCGCGCGACCCCCGCCACGGCGAGGTGAAGTCGCTCGTGCGCGAGGACATCGAACGCCGTCGGTTCGACGGCTGGTCGATGGCCTACCGGTCGCTCGACGACTCCGACATCGCCGCCGAGGAGGGCTTCAGCCCGTTCCTCGCCGACGGCGTCGACTTCCCGCGGTCCTTCGACCGCACGAGCGCGGCATGGCTGCTGAAGTGGTTCCGCGACCGCGAGCTCCACGACCGCTGACCCGCAGCGGCCCGGCCCCGTGCCGTCCCGCGTCAGTGCGCTCGTGGGCGCCGGACACGGGTGACCGCGGCCGCACTGCCCGCAGCGGCGAGCACGACCAGCCCGAGCGCACCGACGCCCAGGCCGAACACCCCGAGGATCCCGGCGCCGATGTTCGCGCCGCCGCCGTCGTCGACCGTGACGAACAGGGCCCAGAGCGTCACCGCGACGGCGACGAACCCGACCGCGAGCAGCACGGTCGCGACGACGTGCAGCGCGACGACGCTCGCGGACCACCCCACCCGCTCGACCCCGGACGTCGCGAGCGCCGGGTCGCCGTACGGAGGGGTGTCGTGCTCGCTGGTGTCCACGGCGTCAGTCTGCCGTGCCGAACGCGTCCGCCACGACCCCCAGCAAGCGGGGCCGGTGCCGAGGGTCCGCGACGGCGGTGAGCACCATCCGCCACATCGTCGCGACCGCGGGGAAGAGGTCCTGCCGGCCGGTCCGCACCGCCGAGACGAGCTGGACCCCGGTGAACATCGGGACGACGGTCGCGCCGAGCTGCTCGGGTGTGAGGTCCGTCCGGAGTTCGCCGCTCGCGATCGCGAGGCGGAACAGGTCGCTGATCCCACCGATCCACTGGTCGTAGAAGGCGGCGGTCGCGGCACCGAACTCGCCGCGTTCGAGCGAGAGCCGGATGCCGGCGCTCACGACGGGGTCGGTCAGCAGCATGCCGGCGATGTCCCGGGAGGCCCGGACGAGCGCCTCGGCGGGCGACGCGTCGTGGTGGCTCACGACGTCGAACGTCCGCACGTTCTGCTCGTCGATGACCCCGAGCGCGAGGGACAGCTTGGTGGGGAAGTGGAAGTGCAGAGCGCCCTGCGAGACGCCCGCCTCGCGGGCGACGGCCGCGATCGTCGTGGCGGCGAAGCCGACACGCTCGAACTGACGGGCGGCGGCCTCCAGGATCAGTGCGCGTCGTTCCACGCTTCCAGTGTCACGGACTGGAGGCGCGGTGCGGGCCCGCACCGCGCCTCCAGTCCGAGGGGGGGGTCACCGTCGGACCGCTCGCTCACCCGTGCAGCGAGTCGGTTCGTTCCTGCCGCTCCTCCGGACGTAGCCAGACCTTCACGACCGGGCCGGAATCGGGATCGGTACCGGTCGGCACCACGACCTCGAGCGCCGTGGCGGTCTGCGTCCACTGCACCTCGCCGCCGGCGCCGAGCACCTCGACGCTGCGGATCGGCCGTCCGAGCAGGTTCGTCCCGCTGCCGAACGAGCGGATGCGCGCGACGCCGTCCGTCGGGTCGGCGAGCAGGACCGCGTAGACGTACTCGCCGGTGACGTCGTGGCGGGTGGTGAACCGGACGTCCTCGGACGTGTAGGCCGGAGCGGCGCCGTCGACGAACGACCCCGCCTGGACGTGCGTCGGACCCTCGCCGAAGACGCGCCAGGGACGGGTGCCGTAGATCGCCTCGCCGTTGGCGGTCAACCACCGGCCGATGCCCTCCAGCAGCCGCTGCTCGGGCTCGGCGATCGTGCCGTCCGGCTTCGGGCCGACGTTGAGCAGGAGGACGCCGTTCTTCGCGACGACGTCGACGAGCTCGGCGACGAGGTCGCGCGCGGTCTTGTAGTCGTGCCCCTCGATCCAGCACCAGGCGGACTTGGACACCGAGGTGTCGTTCTGCCAGACGACCGGCGGGATGTCCCCCATCGCACCGCGCTCGATGTCGTAGACGGCGGAGCCGTCCGCGAACGCCTGCCACTTGTAGTTGATGACGACCTCGCGCCCCCACTCGGCGGCACGGTTGTAGTAGTACGCGGCGAGGGTGCGCAGCCACGGCTCGAACGCTGGCTGCTCGATCCACCAGTCGAACCAGAGCACCTGCGGCCGGTACTTGTCGATGACCTCGACGGTCCGGAGCAGCCAGTCCTCGAGGTGTCGCTCGTTCGGCGCGGTCTCCTCGCGCTGGGCCGGGCCGTAGAAGTCGATGAACCGCGGGTCGAGCACGTCCGAGTCGAACCGTGCTCCCCCGTTCATGAAGAACCAGTGCTCGGCCCGGTGCGAGGAAGCGCCGCGGACCATGAACGCGTCGTCGACCGCCTGGAGCAGGTCCCCGAACACGTCGCGCTCCGGCCCCATCCGCGCCGCGCTCCACCGGGAGCGGTCGGTGTCGTACATCGCGAAGCCGTCGTGGTGCTCGGCGACGGGGACGACGAACTGCGCCCCCGCGCGACGGAACAGGGTCGCCCAGTCCTGCGGGTCGAAGTGCTCCATCGTGAACGACGGGATGAAGTCCTTGTAGCCGAACTCCGACTGCGGTCCGTAGGTGGCCACGTGGTGCTCGAACTCGGGGGTGCCCGCGCGGTACATGTCCCGCGAGTACCACTCGTTCCGGAAGGCCGGCACCGAGTAGACGCCCCAGTGCAGGAAGACCCCGAACTTGGCGTCCTCGTACCAGCGCGGCGGCGAGTACCCGCGGAGTGACTCCCAGGTCGCCTCGTACGGGCCGGCAGCGACGACCTCGGCGACGGCAGCGAGCGCCACCGAGTTGTCGCTGACGTCGACCGGCGCCGGCAGGGCTGCCGGGTCGATCCGTGGCAGGTCGTGGGGTTCGGGCATGACTCCTCCTCGAGTCGAGCGAAACGTTTCGTCCTGGAGACGGTTCTACGGTAGCGTGCATTGCACCCGCATGGGTGAAACGTTGAGTGATGCGCGACGACGCGCAGGAAGCAGGCCACCGTGGACGTCCCGACGAGCCGACCCCTGCGGACCGGCGCACGCATCCCGACGATCGGACTCGGCACGTTCGGCTCCGACCGGTACGGCCCGGACGAGGTGGCGGCGGCGGTCCGCGGCGGCCTCGACGCCGGCTACCGGTTGGTCGACTGCGCCTCGGTCTACGGCAACGAGCCCGAGGTCGGCGCAGCGATCGCGGCGAGCGGTGTCCCGCGCGAGGACCTCTTCGTGATGTCGAAGGTCTGGAACGACGCGCACGACCCGGCCGATGCGGTCGCGTCGGTCGAGCGATCACTCCGGGACCTGCGGGTCGACCACCTCGACGCGGTGTTCGTGCACTGGCCGTTCCCGAACCACCACGCGCCGCACGCCTCGGTCGAGGACCGCGACCGGTCGGCCCGCCCCTACGACCACGCCGCGTACCTCGCGCTCTGGCGGTCGCTCGAGGGGCTCGTCGACGCCGGACTGGTCCGGCACCTCGGCACGTCGAACACGACGGTCCCGAAGCTGCGGCTGCTGCTCCGCGACGCCCGGGTCCTCCCGGCGCTCAACGAGATGGAGCTGCACCCGACGTTCCAGCAACCGGAGCTGTTCGACTTCTGCCGCGCGAACGACATCCAGCCCGTGGGCTACTCGCCGCTCGGGTCACCGTCCCGCCCGGAGCGCGACCGCGAGGACGACGACCCCGTGGACGTCGACCACCCCGTCGTCCGGCGGATCGCCGAGGCGCACGGCGTGCACCCCGCCGTGGTCTGCCTCAAGTGGGCGGTCGCGCGCGGGCAGGTCCCGATCCCGTTCTCGGTGAAGCCCGAGCAGTACCGCGCGAACCTCGACGGCGCGCTGACGGACCTGCTCACCGACGAGGAACTCCGGGCGATGCAGGACGTCGACCGCGGCGTCCGGCTCATCAAGGGGCAGGTGTTCCTGTGGTCGGGCGCCGCAAGCTGGCACGACCTGTGGGACGAGGACGGCACGATCCCCGGGGGCGTCGGGTGACGGCGACCTACAAGGACCTGCAGCGGGCGACGGGGCTCTCGCTCGCGACGATCTCGAAGTTCTACAACGGCGGCACCGTCCGTGACGAGAACGCACAGGCGATCGAACGGGCGGCGGCGACGCTCGGGTTCCGTCCCAACGGGTTCGCCCGGAGCCTGCGCTCCCGGCGGTCCGGCACGATCGGCGTCCTGCTGCCGGCGCTCGACAACGACTTCCACCTCACCGTGATCGCCGGGGTCGAGAGCGCGCTCCGGGCGCACGGGACGAGCGTCATCGTCTCGTCGAGCCCGGACGCCGCCGCGGGCGCGGTCGACCTGCTCCTCAGCCGGATGGTGGACGGCATCATCGCGGTGCCGTCGGACCACGACGTCGAGGCCCTGGCGCGTGCGGCCGAGCGGATGCCGGTCGTGCAGATCGACTGGCGTGCGGACGCCCTCGACACCGACGGCGTCTTCCTCGACAACCGCGGCGCCGGCGCCCTCGCCGCCCGCCACCTCCTCGACCACGGACACCGCCGGGTCGGGGTGGTCGCGGGCGACCCCGCGGTCTCCACCATGCGGGAGCGCACCGCGGGCTTCCGTGCGGTGGTCGAACGGGAGGGCGGTGTCCTCGGACCGGACTCGGTCGTCGAGGGCCCCCTCACGGTGCAGCACGGGCAGGCGGCGATGCAGCGGCTCCTCGTGCAGCAGGACCGCCCGACCGCGGTCTTCTGCGCGAACTACGAACTCACGCTCGGAGCCGTCATCGCACTGAACGAGTCCGGGCTGACCCTCGGCCGGGAGCTCTCGGTGCTCGGGTTCGACGGCCTCGAGCTCGCCCAGGCCACCGTCCCGAAGCTCACCGTCATCGTGCAGCCCACGCACGAGCTCGCCGTCCGGGCCGCCGACCTCATCCACGCGCGCCTGACGGACCCCGAGGCCGACCCGGCTCCCGTCGACGTCGTCGTCGCACCCCGTCTGGTCGCCGGTGGATCGGTCGCCCGACTCGTCACCCCCACGGAGGCATGATGCTGCGCTACACCCTCACCCATCAGCCGACGCTGAGCGCGCTCGCGTCGCTCGGGCACGGCTCCAAGGTCCTGGTCGCCGACGGGAACTACCCGTTCGCGACGGCGATGCGTCCGGGCGCCGCGCTGGTGCACCTCAACTTCCGCCCCGGACTGCTCGACGTCGACGAGGTCCTGACGACCCTGCTCGACGCGGTGCCGGTCGAGGCGGCGACGGTCATGGAGGCTCCGGCGGACACCGTCGTCGCGGCGCACGAGGGCTACCGGCGCATCCTCGGGCCGGACGTGCCGCTCGGTGCGCTCGACCGGTTCGCGTTCTACGACGCGGTCCGGGCGCCCGAGACCGGGTTGGTCATCGCGACCGGCGACCAGCGCTCGCACGCGAACCTGCTGCTCGAGATCGGGTTCCAGCGCGCGCCGGAGCGGTAGGGCGCGCGGGCGCGGGCGCGGTCGCGACGGGCGCGCGGGCGGCGGGGCGCGCGCCCGTCGCGAC
>NZ_JAFEVQ010000016.1:0-95839 GCF_020882855.1 Curtobacterium sp. GD1
CTCCGGAGACGGCCGGCCCCGGCAGCACGCTCCCCGCACCGCCCGCCACACCGGCACTCGTCGACGACGACATCGTGGTGCCCGACTTCCCGCCGGAGGAGCACCTCCTGCCCCCGGCTCCGACCTCGCCCGCGGTGCACACGGTCCCGTTCGACACGGCCTCGATCGGCCCCGCCCCGGTCTCACCGATCGACGCCGTCGGTGCCGTCGGTGCCGTCGGTGCCGCGTCCGTCACGCCTGGGGCCGCACCCGCTCCCGACGCGCCGGTCGTTCCGGTGGGCCCGAGCGTCCCGGTCGTCGGTCAGCCCCGGTTCTCCGTGCCGGGCCTCGAGCACGTCGTCGTCGAGGGGTCGGAACCGGCTCCCTCGGGACCGATCGGCTACCGCACCCCCGCCCGGTTCGCCCACCAGCGCCCCGCCGCTCCGACCGCCGCGGCTCCGGCGACCGCCGCTCCGGCTGCGGCTCCGGCCTTCGACGCCGTCATCGCTCCGCCTGTGCCCGGGGGCCCGGGCTCGACACCGGCTCCCCGTGCGGATGCACTGCCGCCGACCGAAGCGCTCCCCCTGATCGACCTGCCGACCCGCGGCTCGGACACGGGACGCGGCCGGTCGACGAGCCCACGAACACCGAAGGGCACGAAGCCCTCGAAGGCCCCCAAGGCCGCGAGGCCCGCCCGGCCCTCGCGCACGAGGAAGCCGACCGCGAGGACCGCGACCGACGCGCCCCCGGCGGTGGACGCGACCACCCCGGCTGCCGTGACGGTGCGTGGCGGGGGCGGGCCGCGCCTCCAGGCAGCCGGGACGACGCAGCGGGTGGGGACGACTCCCGGGGCCGTCCTCGGCGCCCTCGCCGGACTCGCCACGCTCGGACTCGGCGCGTGGTGGTTCACCGCCCCCGCGACGGTGCACGGTGTCGGGCTGGTGCTCGGTGTGCTCGCGCTCCTGCTCTCGATCGTGACGCTGCGGCGGCCCGAGGCGACGTGGCAGCGGCCGCTCGCGCTCCTCGGTGCCGTGCTCGGCGGGGTCGGGACGCTCGTGCTGGTGTGGGCCGTGGCCTCGGCGGTGCTGCCGGTCCTCGGGGTGACGCTGCCGGACCTCACCGGGACGGGGACGGTCCCGACGCTCGCGCCGTAGCGCGCCGCGCTGCGCGCGCCCCCGCGCCCCGCGCCCCGCGCGTTTCGTGAGCAGAAATGGTCGGGTGCGCGCCACCGACCCGACCATTCCTGCTCACGAAACGACCACGCGCCGCCGCTCACACCGCGCGGACCACCCCGCGGGACAGGATCGCGTTCGTCAGGGCGTCGATCGGTTCCCGCTGCACCGTCGGGTTCGCGATCAGCACGTAGTCGACCGCCGGGAGGTCCGGCAACGCCAATCGCTGCGACACCTTCACGAGGTCCGCCGGGATGAGCGAGTGCGGGAACACCGCGACCCCGATCCCCGCGCGGACGGCCGCGAGCACCCCGTTCACGTCGCGCGTGTTGCAGGTGATCCGCCACGTGCGTCCGGCGGACTCGAGCGCGTCGATCGCCATCTGTCGACTGATGCTCGGCGCCTGGTACGCGATGAGCGGCACGGGCTCCCCGGGCTCCAGCGCGATGCCGTCCTGCGCCATCCAGACCATCTGGTCGGTCGCGACGCGGGTGCCCTCGGCGGACTCCCCCGCGGTCTGCTTGATGAACACGAGGTCGAGCTGCCCCGCGTGCACCCGGCGGAGCAGCGGTGAGGACTGGTTCACCGTCAGCTCGAGGTTCACCTGCGGGTGCAGCCGTCGGAAGTCCCGCAGGATCCGGGGCAACTGCGTGATCGCCAGGTCGTCGGCCGCCCCGAACCGGAGCCGCCCGCGGGTCGCCGCTCCCGAGAAGTACGCGTCGGCGGTGGCGTGCGCCGCGAGGATCGTCCGCGCGAACCCGGCCATCGCGTCCCCGTTGTCGGTGAGCGCCACGCCCCGGGTGTCCCGCGCGACGAGGGTCCGCGAGACGGCCGTCTCGAGCCGCCGCACGTGCTGCGACACCGTGGGCTGGCTGATCCCGAGTCGGGCGCCGGCCTGGGTGAAGCTCCCCGTCTCGGCGACCGCGAGGAACGTCTGCAGCAGAACCGGATCCAGCACCGGACACCCTTCGTCGTGACGACCCCATTCGACTTCGCAATGGAGTGATAGCCACCATAGGGGTATCGAATGGGGCGCGCGCAGTTAGTTTCGAGTGGGTACAGTCCCGCCTGCTCCACCTCGACCTCCGGAGACCCCCACTCGTGAGTGCGTCATCGACGACCCTCCCCCCGCCCACCGAACCGCTGCCGATCCAGGCCACCCGACCGCCGTGGCGCCACACCCTCATCGCCCTGTCGGTGCCGAACTTCCGGCTCTTCACCGCCACGAACCTCGTCGCGATGACCGCCGGCTGGATGCAGCGCATCGCGCAGGACTGGCTCGTCCTGCAGCTCACCGGGTCGGTCGCGCAGGTCGGCATCACGGTCGCGTGCCAGTTCGCGCCGATGCTGCTGTTCGGGCTCCTCGGCGGAGTGCTCGTCGACCGGTTCTCCAAGCGCGCGCTGATGATGATCACGCAGGGCTCGTTCGCCGTGCTGTCGGCCCTGCTCGCGGTCCTGACGCTGTCCGGGGTGGTGCAGGCGTGGCACATCTGGGCGATCGCGTTCGTCGTCGGCATGGTCACCGTCATCGACAACCCCGCACGCCAGGTGTTCGTCACCGAGATCGTCGGCCACGAGCACCTGCGCAACGCCATCAGCGTGAACTCGTCGGTCTTCCAGCTCGGCGGCATGATCGGCCCCGCCCTCTCCGGAGCGCTGCTCGTCGCGGTCGGCGCCGGCTGGTCGTTCGGCGTCAACGCGATCGCCTGCGTCGCCGTGGTGGTGACGCTCGGGTTCCTGAAGGTCTCGGAGCTCCACCGCACACCCCCGGCACCACGCGGGAAGGGGCAGCTCGTCGAGGGCCTCCGCTACGCCGTCCGGAAGCCGACCATCATCGTGCCGGTCATCCTCGTGGCGTTCTTCTCGGTCTTCGCGCTGACGATGCCGGTGCTGCTGTCGGCCTTCGCGTCCGAGGTGTACGACGTCGGCGCCGGTGGCTACGGCGTGTTCAACTCCGCCGTCGCGATCGGCGCGCTGGCCGGCGCACTGCTCTCGACGCGGCGCGCCACCGTCCGGCTCCGCACCATCGTCGGCGGGGTGTTCTGGACGGGGATCCTGCTCGTGATCTCCGGCTCGATCCCGGTCATCGCGCCGTTCACCGTCGCGCTCGTCGCCGTCGGGATGTCGCAGCTGCTCTTCCAGACCGCGTCGAACTCGCTCGTGCAGCTGTCCTCGAACGTGGCGATCCGAGGCCGGGTGATGTCGCTCTACGTCCTCGTGCTGCTCGGCGGGCAGGCGATCGGCGGCCCCCTCATGGGCCAGGTGGTCGACCACTTCGGGGCCCACGTCGGGATGGTCGTCGCCGGAGGCGTGCCGGCCGCGGCCGCGGCCGTCGTCGGCGTCGTGCTCGCCCGCCGCGGCGGGCTCCACCTGGCGGTGCGGATGCGGCACCACATGCCGGTGCCGTCGATCGTCGGGCACCGCTGACGCGTCGGACGGGAGGCGCGGTGCGGGCGGGCGCCGCGCCTCCCGTCCGACGCGTGGTCGCGCTGGGCGCGCGCGCTCGCTGCTGCCGTCGTCGTCGGCGCCGCCGCGCCCCGCGCCGCCGGCACGCCGCCGCGCCTTCGCGCCGCCGCGTGGCCGCGTGGCCGCACTGCCGCGTGGCGTCGAACCACGGAACCGACGTGGAACCAGGCGCGCCGCCTGGTTCCATGTCGGTTTCGTGGTTCCGCACTGAGCGCGCGCTGCGCGCCCGCATGCACACCGCCGCGCGCGCTGCGCGCCCGCGCCCGCCGCACAAGCAAAGTCACCCGGAACCGCGCGGAGGCGCAGTTCCGGGTGACTTCCGTTGTGCGGAGGCGAACCGAACCGCCTAGTAGGCGACCCCGAAGCGCGCCTGGTGGTGCGCCGGCGAAGCGATCTCGTCGACGAAGGCGATCGCGAAGTCCTCGCCGGAGATGTCCGAGTTGCCGTCGGCGTCGGTGAGCAGGACATCGTCGGTGGTGCGGTAGGTGCCACGACGCTCGCCGGGGTTGTAGCCACCGAATGCAGCCGCCGGGCTCACGTAGAACCAGTCGACGTCGGTGTCCGACGCGCGGAGAGCCTCGAGGACCTGACCGTGGCTCTTCGCCTCGCCCTTGAACGCGTCGGGGAACTCGGCCGTGTCGTACAGCGCCGGGCCACCCTCGGCGACGAGCAGCGAACCGGCTCCGCCGACGATGCCGAGGCGCGCACCGGCAGCAGCGGCTGCGTCGACGAACGGCTGGAACGCGTCCTTCAGCTCGCTGCCGTCCGCCTGCACCGCGTGGAGCGCGACGACGATGACGTCCGCACCCTTCGTGACCTCGGCGACGAAGTCGGTGTCGAAGGCATCACCCTGCGCGAGGGTGAGCCCCTCGGCCGGCTCGAGCTTCGAGGTGTCGCGGGCGACGGCGGTGACGGCGATGCCGCGGGAGAGGGCCTCGCGGGTGATGGCGGAGCCGGCGTAGCCGGTGCCACCGAAGACGACGATGCTGGTCATGGAGCAGTCCTTTCGTGGAACGTTGACACTCACCGTACAAGCGTTACTCTCTTTGAGTAAGTAGGCACCTCACGGTGCGTAACGGAGGTCGTCGTGTCAGCACTCGAGTACAGCCCCTACGCCGCCGAGTGTCCCTCGCGACAGCTGCTCGACCGCATCGGCGACCGGTGGAGCGTCCTGACGATCGGCACCCTCGCCGACGGTCCGGCACGCTACTCGGCGATCGCCACCCGCGTGCAGGGCGTCTCGCAGAAGATGCTCACACAGACGCTCCGGGCGCTCGAGCGCGACGGACTCGTCACCCGCACGGTCTTCCCCGAGATCCCGCCGCACGTCGAGTACGAGCTGACCGATCGCGGCCGGTCCCTGCGCGAGGTGCTGAAGCCGCTCGAGGACTGGGCGACCTCGCACATGGACGACGTCGCGGTCTCCCGCGAGCAGTACGACACCCGGTGACCCCCCGAATTAGGCGCAGGGCATCGCTCACCCCGACGTGAATATGTGGAAGTATCGAAGAGACTTATTGAAGGGGATCAGGTGCGTCTCAAGAGCTTGCGAATCCGGAATTTTCGAACAATCGCGGAGGAGCAAACAGTTGAGTTCAACGATGGCTTTACCATCGTGGGACCCAACAACACCGGAAAGACGAATATTCTTCGCGCAATTCAGATGCTTTACACTGGATTCGACAACCATCAGGGGTATCTTCGCTCGCGAGACCTCACCTTCGGGAAAAATCGCGAACAAACTACCCTCGTCGCGGTGTTCGATCGTGACCACGAAGCAGACGATGAGGTCCTCATAAAATATGGGAAGCTTCTCGATCTATATGTGCCGCCGCGCCCGCGCAATGAAGGTGAGATATCCCTTCAGCTCATTTTTTCGAACGCTGGTAGCCCCTCGTATCGCCTTTCGTCCGACAGCACCTCAAGACTTCCAAAAGATCAACAGTCGACTCACTCTCGTCTCATACACGAAATTGTTGATTCGCTCGTAAGCTCGACCGCGATTCATTTCGTCCCCTCCTCAAATAGTAGCGACGAGTTATTCAAAGAGATCGTTAGCCCACTGGTGAAGTCTAGTGTCGCCAGGCAGCTTGAGACGGAATTATCAGCCATTCGGGGCGCGCTCTCGACAGTGTCGGAGAGCCTGACAACGATTGTCCAGTCCTCCGGTTTGTCGCAACTCGGCATCCACCTGCAGACCGATGACGGAAGCATCGGCGGATTTCTGTCGCACTTCGATTTCACGCTCTCCGACCCGGCTCGCACCTCCGCCTTCGACAAAGGACGAGGAATCCAGGCGCTGGCCATGCTCGCCTGTTTTGCCTGGATTGCACATCAGGAGCGTCACGAGGGCCTCTCATCCATTTGGCTTATTGAAGAGCCTGAAAGCTACCTCCACCCGGAGCTTTACCCATCCGCTCTGCAACTCTTGGCAGAAATCGAGAAGTCCGGTCAGGTCATCCGAACGACTCACGCGATGACGATGGTGCCGCGTGCCACGGCGTCCATAGTCGGTACCGCTACCAGCGCGGAGCACCTCACGACGCTGCAACGGTTCGGCAGCACCGAGGAGGCGACGAACTCTCTCCGAGGATCACTGGGAGTCCGATTTAGTGATTATTTCGGTCTTTCGGATCACAATATCTTTGTCGAGGGGCCAACCGACGTCACTTTCCTCGAGTGGGCTATTCCGCTCCTCGGTGGCGAGAAGCAGTACCCACTGCTTAGCGGTGCAATGGTCAGAGCATTTGGTGGCACGAAGAACTTAGCAGGCTTCCTGAAGGCGAATTACGGTCACATCCGTCCCGAAACTGCGGTTGTCTCGATCTTTGATGGCGACGATGCGGGGCGAAAAGCGATCCGGGAAGTGCAACAATATCTCGGTAATCACGGCAGCGGGTTCGAAGCCAACGTAGATTGGGTGATCGCTCGTGCAGGGTTCGCTGTTGAGGGTCTGTTCCCCGACCTCCTCCTCGCGGAGGCGCAGTCCGAACATCCCGGCTGGTTCGATAGCTGGATGATCGATGCCGGTGGCGTGGTCATTGCCTTCGATGTCAAAGATTCTTCGAAGGCACAATTGGGCGCCTTACTTCGCTCGAAAGCAGAAACCAGCCCTGTGGAGGGTTGGAGCCCGCATTGGCGGAATCTTCTTGACACCACTGAGGCCGCGCTCGCCGGCTGGCGATCGGGGCGTCGCTGAACGATTGCGCTGTCTCCTTCTACAACCACGTGCAACGCGTCAAGCTCCGGTCCAGCCGCTCGACCGGATGGCGCACAGATGCACCGTGGTTGCCTGGGGACATGCGATCAGTCGTCTACTCGAAGCCCGGTGACTCGTCCGTCCTGACCCTCGAGGAGCGTCCGCTCCCGGATCCCGGTCCCGGCGAGGTCCGTGTCCGTGTCGTCGTCTCTGGCGTCAACCCGACCGACTGGAAGGCCCGCGCCGGCGGCACGTACGGCGACGGCCTGCCGTTCCCCGAGATCACGCCGAACCAGGACGGCGCCGGAGTCGTGGACGCGGTCGGCGAGGGTGTCGACGGACTGTCCGTCGGTGACCACGTCTGGCTGTACATGGCGGCTGCGAGTCGCCCGACCGGCACCGCCCAGGAGCACACCGTCGTGCCCGCCGCCCGTGTCGTCCCGCTGCCGGAGGGCACGAGCTTCGACGTCGGCGCCTCGCTCGGGGTCCCGGCGATGACCGCGCACCGTGCCCTCACGACGCACGAGCACGGTCCGGACCGGCTCGCTCCGGGAGCCCTCGACGGCAAGACGGTGCTCGTCGCCGGCGGTGCGGGAGCCGTCGGACACGCGGCGATCCAGCTCGCACGCTGGGCCGGCGCCACCGTGGTCACCACCATCAGCTCGGACGCGAAGGCCGCGCTCGCCACCGCCGCCGGTGCGCACCACACGGTGAACTACCGCGACGAGGACGCCGGCGCGCGGATCCGCGAGATCGCCCCCGACGGTGTCGACATCGTCGTCGAGGTCTCGATCCCGCAGAACGCCGGGCTCGTCGCCGAGGTCCTGGCGAACCACGGCGTCGTGTCGATCTACGCGAACAACGGCGGCGACGAAGCCACCCTGCCGATCCGCCCGAACATGAGCGTCAACGCCCGCTACCAGTTCCTGCTGCTGTACACGATCGGCGACGAGGCCCTCGCGGCAGCGGCCGAGGACGTCACCGCGGCACTGCGCGACGGTGTGCTCTCCGTCGGCGAGGACGCGGGCCTGCCGCTCGTGCGGTTCGCCCTGGAGGACACCGCGGCAGCGCACGACGCCGTCGAGCAGGACACCGTCGGCAAGGTGCTGATCGACGTCAGCGCGGAGTGACGAAGCGCTGCGTCCGCCCGGGTCGGGTGGACGCAGCGCTCCGGTGGTCGGCGCCGCGGGGCTGGTTCAGCGGGCGAGTGCAGCGGCGAGGCGTGCCTCGAAGCGGCGGCGGGCAGCGACCCGCTCCCGCTCGATGTTCGCGGCGATGACCTCGAGGTCTTCGTAGTCGGCGTCGGTCGTGTCGTCGGTCCAGTTCGGGGTGTACACCCGGGACCGACCGAAGGGCTTCGGTTCGGGGGTCACGATGGTCATGTGGGGATGGTACGTCGAGCGTCCGACAAATCGTGTGCGCATCACAGGCCTTTCCTGCGGTTGCGGTCGCGGTCCGGGAACGGGGTCGCGAGCGAGAACGCGATGGCCATGAACGAGGCCATCAGCGCGACGTACTTGGCGTCGAGGTCGGTGAACGCGTCCGGCGCCGGCGAGTCCACGGTGAGCATGCCGAACGAGTACTCCTCCGACCGGATCACGACCGAGACGTACGAGCGGTAGCGGGGTTCGAACCCCGGCAGGTCCTCGTCGGCGTCGACGTCGGTGGCACGGTCGCCGACCACCCGCGGGCCGCCGCCGACCAACACCCAGTCGAGGTTGCGGTCGCCGTAAGGGGTCCCCGCCCGGAACACGCCGGCGGTGTCCTCCGCACCCCCGTGACCGATGGGTTCGAGGCCCCGCAGGTCCTCCGACAGCTGGTAGACGTTCGCACGGACGTCGGGCACACCGGGGAGCAGGTAGAACGCGAGCGCCACGGCGACCCGGTCCGCGAACGCCGGCAACTCCTGCCGGCGGTCCCGCCGGCGCAGCTCGGCGAACCGGGCGAGCCGCGTGGCGAGCTGCCCGAACGCGTACCGGACGGCCGTCCCCTGCTCGAGCTCGGTCGACCGCGCCACCGCCGCCGCAGCCGTGACCGACGCCTCGGCCCGTCGGGCGCGGACGACCTGCACGACCACCGCGGCCGCCAGCACGACCAGCCCGAACACGACGAGCGAGACCTTCACCCCCGGAGCCACGACGAGGTTCGGCAGCTGGAAGGCAGCGGTCGGCGCCGTCGCGACCACGATCGGCCAGACGACCGCTCCGGCCCGGCGTCGCCCACGACCCGTCGTGGCCTGGTCCCCTGTCATGTCGACGACGCTAGGACACCCCACCGACGCTGACGGAGTTGTCCACAGGGTGACGTTGTTGTCCCCTGCAACGCGGACTTGACCCCTGAACAGGGGGCGAGCACGATCGGGCCATGAAGCAGCGAACGAACCTCAGAGGCCTCGCCCTCGCCGGAGCCGCCGCAGCAGCCGCGGCCATGACCCTGCTCGGCGGTGGCCTCGGCGCGACCGCAGCGAGCGCCGCCACCGTCTCACCGCAGGTCATCGGCGGCGAGCAGGCACCGAGCACCCCGTGGGAGGTGCAGCTCGTCTTCCAGCAGGGCGGCACCGGCACGTACGGGTGCACCGGCGAACAGCTCAACGCCTCGTGGGTGCTCACCGCCGAGCACTGCGTCGACGGCACCACCGCGATGAACGTCTACCACTCGAACAGCACGACGAACCGGGGCGCGGCGACCGCGGCGGACCGGCTCTACTCCGCGCCGTCCGGGGACATCGCGCTCGTGCACCTCAGCACGCCGAAGACCCTCTCCTCGTACGCCCAGCTCGACCTCGGGTACACCACGAAGAGCTCCGGCACCGGCACGATCCTCGGCTACGGCAACCGTGCGAACAGCGTGCCGACGACCGGGCTCTACCAGGCGACCGTCAACCTCACGGGGAGCTCGACGGACGCGTACGGCGGACGCGCGCAGCACGTCACCGGCGTGACCGGTGCCTCGAACCACGGCGACTCCGGCGGCGCGCTCGTCGTGAACGGCAAGGTCGTCGGCGTCTGCTCGACCGGCGACGTCGCCGACCCCGGCGCGAACACCCACGCCGGTTCGAACTACGCCGTCCTCACCCAGTCCGCCAGCTGGATCCGCTCGACCGCGGGGGTCTGACCCAGCGCACCCACCACGGTTCGGGAGGCGCGGTGCGGGCCCGCACCGCGCCTCCCGACCTCCCGTGCGCACGACCGGTGCCGCGCTCGGTCGCTCTCCACAGGTCGCGTTGCGCGCCCCTGCGCGTCGTCTGCACCTGGTAAGCAGGACGCATGACCGACGTCTCCACGCCTGCGCCCGGAACCAGAGCACTCGTCCTCGGCGGTGGTGGCGTCGCCGGCATCGCCTGGGAACTCGGGGTGCTGTCCGCCCTGCAGGACGCCGGGGTGGACCTCGACGCCGCGGATCTCGTCGTCGGGTCCAGCGCCGGCAGCGTCGTCGGCACCTTCGTGCGCTACGGCGCGGTGCAGCAGGCGTACGACCAGCAGCACGCAGCCGTCCCGACGACCTACGAGGAGCCCGTCCCCATCGACGGCGAGGACTTCCAGCAGCGCATCGGCGCCGTGCTCGAGGGAGCGTCGTCCGACCAGGACGCCCGCGCCCGACTGGGCCTCCTCGCCCAGCGCACCACCGACGGGCAGACCGACGACGAGCGCACGGCCACCTTCGCCGAGACCCTCCCGTCGTCGGAGTGGCCGGCGAAGCCGCTCGCCCTCACCGCGATCGACGCGACCGACGGCACCTTCCGCGTGCTCACCGCGGCCGACGCCGTGCCGCTCCCCCGCGCCGTCGCCGCGAGCTGCTCGGTGCCGCTCGTCTGGTCACCGGTCGGGATCGAGGGCCGTCCCTACGTCGACGGGGGCATGCGCTCCGCCACGAACGCCGACGTCGCCGCCGGGTACGAACGCGTCCTCGTGATCGCGTGCGGACCCGAGGGGCCGTCGCCGCTCGGGCCGTGGCTCGACGTCGCGGTCGAGGGGCTCCGGGCGGCCGGCAGCTCGGTCGAGGTCGTCGTCGCGGACAGCACCTCGCAGCAGGCCTTCGGCACGAACTCGCTCTCGCTGTCCACGCAGGCACCCGCCGCCGATGCCGGACGGACGCAGGGCGCTGCCGTGGCCGAGGGCATCGCCGCGTTCTGGGCGTGAGTTCTCCACAGACCGCCGAGTGACCGTGTCGGGTTCCGGGAGCGCCGCTAGCGTGGGTGCATGACGACGCCGTTCTCGGACCTCGACCAGTACACAGCCCTCCCCCGCGTGGACGGGATCGCGGTGAGTCCGGACGGCTCCCGGGTCGCGCTGACCGTCAGCGTGCTCGACGCCGACGGCACGGGCTACCGGCGGTCGGTCTGGGCGGTCCCCGGAACCTCGGACGCTGCGGCCGCTCCGGTGCGCTTGACGCGCTCGGCCAAGGGCGAAGGCGGCGTCTCGTTCACGCGCACCGGTGACCTGCTGTTCGTCTCCGGCCGCCCCGACGGCGACGGCGACAAGGACAGCGACGCCGCGCAGCTCTGGGTCCTCCCCGCCGCCGGTGGTGAGGCACGACCGGTCACGAAGCTCGCGGGCGGGGTCGGTGGCGTCCTCGGCACCGCATCGCACTCGGACACGATCGCGGTCACGGCCGGGCTGCTGCCGGGTGCCGGCACCGACCGGACCGGCGTGGTCGCCGCCGACGCCGAGCTGCGCGGACGCCGGAAGGACCGGAAGGTGCAGGCGATCCTGCACGAGACGTACCCGGTCCGGTTCTGGGACCACGACCTCGGCCCCGACGAGACGCACGTGCTGACGCTCGACCTCGGCACGCTGCAGGAGCAGGCGACCACACCGTCGGCGACCGCCACCGATCCTTCCGATGACGAGGCCGGACCGTCCTACCCGGCGCACCTCCCCGCGCTCACCGACCTCACCCCCGCTCCGGGGCGATCCCTCGAACACGTCGACGGGGTCCTCACGCCGGACGGCTCGGTCGTCGTCGCCACGGTCGGTGTGCAGGAAGCCCGCGGGTCCCGTTCGACGATCGTCGCGTTCGACGTCGCGACGGGCACGCGCACCGTGCTGCTCGACGACCCCGATGTCGACCACGAGATGCCGACGATCAGCCGCGACGGCCAGACGCTGGCATGGGTCCGGACCGAGCGGTTCACACCCCGCGGTGCGACCGAGCAGGAGATCTGGGTCGCCCGGCTCGACGGGTCCGCACTGTCCGACGCACGGCGGATCGCGGTCGAGTGGGACCGCTGGCCGAACGAGCTCGTGTTCGCGCACGACGACGGTGCGCTCCTGGCGACGGCGGACCACGACGGTCGCGCGCCGGTGTTCCGGCTCCCGCTCGACGGCGGCGCCGTCGAACAGCTCACCCACGACGACTGGGCGTACTCGAGCCTGCGCGTGGCGGCGGCGAGCGGGACCGTGGTGGCGCTCCGTGCCTCCTGGGCCGCGCCGCTGCACCCCGTCCGGATCGAGGCCGACGGCACCGTGACGACCCTGGCGACCCTGGCGACCCCGGCGCCGCTGCCCGAGGTGCCCGGCCACCTCGAAGAGGTCGAGACGACCGCGGCCGACGGCTCCCGCGTCCGCGGCTGGCTCCTCCTGCCGAACGACGACGCCGGAACCGCCCCGCATCCGCTGCTGCTCTGGATCCACGGCGGTCCGCTCAACTCGTGGAACCAGTGGTCCTGGCGGTGGAACCCGCAGCTCGCCGCGGCCCGCGGGTACGCCGTGCTGCTGCCGGACCCCGCACTGTCGACCGGGTACGGACTCGACTTCATCAACCGCGGCTGGAACGCGTGGGGGCAGGCTCCGTTCACCGACCTCATGGCGATCACCGACGCGGTCGTCGCCCGTGACGACGTCGACGAGACCCGGACGGCCGCGATGGGCGGGTCCTTCGGCGGCTACATGGCGAACTGGGTCGCCGGGCACACCGACCGGTTCCGGGCGATCGTCACGCACGCCAGCCTCTGGGCACTCGACCAGTTCAACGGCACGACGGACATGTCGCAGTACTGGCAGTCGATCTTCGACGAGACCGGGCTGCACGAGAACGACCCGCACCGGTTCGTCGCGGACATCACGTCACCGATGCTCGTGATCCACGGCGACAAGGACTACCGGGTGCCGATCGGCGAGGGGCTGCGTCTCTGGTCGGAGTTGGCGGAGCACCACGCGGCGGACGACGGGACGATGCCGCACCGGTTCCTGTACTTCCCGGACGAGAACCACTGGGTGCTCAAGCCGCAGCACTCGGTCGTCTGGTACGAGACGGTGTTCGCGTTCCTCGAGCAGCACGTGCTCGGGGGCGAGTGGCGGCGGCCGGAGTTGCTCGGGTAGCGGGGCGGGCGCCGCGCGGGCGCGCGGGGTGCCGGCGCGCGGCGTGTCACACGCGATCCGCGACACGGCACGAGTCGATCGACGCGTGGAATGTCGATCACCGCACCCATCACCCGCGGCCCGACCGTGACCGCACGGCTTGCGACGTTCCGCGCGTCGATCGACACGCGGAACGTCGCGAACACGCGCCCCAGCCCGGCCCGCCCCTCAGACGAACGCAGCCTGCCCTGTGATCGCCCGCCCCACGATGAGCGTGTTCACCTCGCGCGTCCCCTCGTACGAGTAGATCGCCTCGGCGTCCGCGAAGAACCGGGCGACACCCTTCTCGAGCACGATCCCGTTGCCGCCCTGCACCTCGCGGCACCACCCCACGGTCTCGCGCATCTTCGCCGTCGCGAACGCCTTCGCCATCGCCGAGTGCTCGTCTGCCCCGGTGCCGGCGTCCTGCATCGCCGACGCCTGCGTGCACAGTGCGATCGACGCGGTGATGTTCGCGAGGGACTTCACGAGCAGGTCCTGCACCATCTGGTGCGCTGCGATCGGCTTGCCGAACTGCACGCGGGACCGGGCGTAGTCGAGCGCGGCCTCGTAGGCGCCGACCGCGATGCCGATCGCCTGCCACGCCACCTCGGTGCGGGTCAGGCGGAGCACTTCGGCGGTCGCGCGGAACGAGTCGGCGTGCTGCAGTCGTCGCGACTCCGGCACCCGGACGCCGGTCATGACGATGTCGGCGTTCTGCACCCCGCGGAGTGCGATCTTGTCCTCGATCTTCGTCGCCGTGAACCCCGGCGTGTCCGTCGTGACGAGGAAGCCCTTCACCTGACCGTCGGCGACGTCCTTCGCCCAGATCACGACGACGTCCGCGAAGGTCGCGTTGCCGATCCAACGCTTCTCGCCGTCCAGCACCCACGTGTCACCGTCGCGCCGGGCCGTCGTGCGGAGCCCCCGAGCGGAGTCGCTGCCGGACAGCGGCTCGGTCAGCCCGAACGCCCCGACGAGCTCGCCGGAGGCCATGCGCGGCAACCACTCCTGCTGCTGCTCGTCGCTGCCGGCCACCGCGATCGAGTTCATCGCCAGGCCGGACTGCACCCCGATGAACGTCGCGACGCTGGCGTCCACACGCCCGAGCTCGAGCGCCGCCCACCCGCGGTACACCGCCGAGTTCTCGAACTGCCGGACGAGCGGGATGCCCGGCCCGTACATGCCGAGCTCGGACAGCGGCTTGATCACCTGCATCGGGAACTCGGCGCGCGCCCAGTACTCGTCCGCGATCGGGCGCACGTCGGATTCGAGGTACGTGCGCAGCCGTCCGAGTGACTCGCGCTCCTGGTCGGTCAACCCCTCCTGGAACCGGTAGAAGTCGGACTCGAGGAGCGCGGGGATGGCCGTCGTCAGTGACATACACTGATCGTGCATCATTCTGCGAAACGTTGCAAGGGAGGAGCGCGTGTACACATCGGATTCTGCGCTGCGCGCGTTCCGGGAGGCGCGACACACCTTCATCGCCGGCTCACGCATCGACATGGGCGCGCTCGCCACCTCGCTCGGCGTGGACCGCACGTCGCTGTTCCGGTGGGTGGGCAACCGCGACCGGTTGCTGTCCGAGATCCTCTGGTCCCTCGCCGTGCCGACGTTCGACGCGGCTGCCGCCGCGGCTGCTCCCGCCGGAGCCCCGCGCATCATCGACGTGCTCGACCGGTTCACGGCGGACCTGATCGACGCGCCCTACTTCCGGTCCTTCCTCACCCGCGAGCCCGCACGGGCACTCCGTCTGCTGACCACCACCGAGAGCGACGTGCAGAGCCGGTTCGTCGGCCGGGTCACCGCCCTCGTCGAGGAGCAACGCGTCGCCGGTGCGTTCGACCCGACGCCGCTCTCCGCCGAGGAGCTCGCCCGGCTGCTCGTCCGGATCTCCGAGTCCTTCACGTACGCCGACCTCATCTCCGGCCAGACGCCGGACCCCGAGCGCGCACGAGCCACGTTCGAGTACGTCCTCCGACCGACCACGACAGGAGCCCGATGACCATCGCCGACTACCCCTTCGTCCGGCTCTACCCCACCCGGTGGAACGACAACGACATGTTCGGGCACGTGAACAACACGATCTACTACAGCGCGATGGACAACGCGGCCACCTACTGGTTCCGCGAGGAAGCCGGCCTCGACCCGTTCGCGTCCGAGTGGATCGCCGTGCTCGTGTCGTCGAGCTGCCGGTTCGTCGAGTCGGCGGTGTGGCCCGACGTCATCGAGGTCGGGATGCGGTCGAAGCACCTCGGGAACACGAGCCTGTCGTGGGAGTTCGGCCTGTTCCGGCAGTCCGACGGCGCGCTGCTCGCGACCGGGGAGTTCGCGCACGTCATCATCGACCGTGAGGGCGCCCGTCGGCCGATCCCCCTCCCGAACGACCTGCGCGAGCTCGTCACCGCCACGATGGCGACGCCCGCACGGTCACCCGAGCCCGAGCCTCAGGGGCGGTAGTCCTCGCGGCGGGGGTTGTTGAGCCGCACCGCGAGGTCGTCACCGGCCGGGTCGTGGCCGTTGCGCGTCCCGATCACCTTCACCATGGTCGACAGCACGAAGCCGATCCCCCGGCCGATGACCCGCACGATGCGCATGCGTCGAGGATAGCTCGCGTCAGCCCTTCAACGCCGCCAGCTCGAGGTTGATGTCGTCGGGGTCCTGCACCGACAGGATGACCATGCCCGCGTCACCGAGGTCGGTCACCTCGCCGTGCTCCACCCCGGCCGCGTCGAGTCGCGCGGCCGCCTCGTGGAGTTCGTCCACCGACCCGACGACGAAGCTCACGTGGTCGAGGCCGACCGTCTCCGAGTCGAACCGCTGGCCCGCCGGCGCGACTGGACGGAGCCCGAACACCTGGTCGCCGAGCCGGAAGACGCTGCCGCCGTAGAAGCGCTCCCGGTCCTCGCGGACGCCCGGCTCGTCGATCTGGTCGCTGAAGTCGATCGCCGGGTCGGTCCCGAGCAGCTGCTGGTAGAAGGCCTTGCTGCGGTGGATGTCGGTCACGGTCACGCGGACGTGGGCGAGTGCGGTGGGTCGGGCGAACGGTTCGGTCACGGGAGTGCTCCTCAGGGAAGGGGCCGACAGGGTCCGGCCCACCCCGACGCAACGCGCCCCACCTGACCGGACGCCCCGACCGTGCGGCGACCGGACAGCCGGAGGGTCGACCCGTGGGCTCATGGTTCTGGATCTCGATCGTCCTCATGGCGTACGGCGTCGTGCTGCTCGTGTTCCCGAAGCAGTTCGCCCGCTGGGGCCGGAAGCTGGAACAGCTGCAGGGCGACCGCTGGGCGGCCTCGATCATCACGCCGGGCTTCATCCGGGTGATCGGCTGCCTCTTCATCGTCGGTCCCGGCCTGACCCTGATCGAGCTGCTCCTGCACCGGGGCCCGTGACCGCCTGACGCCGCCCGGCGCGGATCGTCCCCGAACAACCGAAGCGCTCCCGAACCGCGGGTTCGCGTGGTTCGGGAGCGCTTTGGTTGTGCGCCGCAGTCGACGCGCCGCCGGGCAGACGCAACGCGGCGCGGCGCGGCCGCCGCGCTAGATCAGGTCGTCCGTCAAGTGGTTCGGCGTGCCGAAGCGGTGCGCCGTGATCGACACGGCCTGCTCCCGCACGAACGGCAGGATCTCGAGACGCCCGGCCTCGGTCACCGGCTCCCCGTACACGGCCACGTCCGGCCGACCACCGATCGCCGTGTACAGCGCCGACGTGTCGCCA
Source organism: Curtobacterium sp. GD1 (assembly GCF_020882855.1). Lineage (NCBI taxonomy): Bacteria > Bacillati > Actinomycetota > Actinomycetes > Micrococcales > Microbacteriaceae > Curtobacterium > Curtobacterium sp. GD1. Next base: position 16,875 of record NZ_JAFEVQ010000016.1, read on the forward strand.
CCGATGAGCCGCACGCGACCGGACGGACCACTCGCCACCGCCGACGCGAACGCCGCGTCGGAGTGCGACTGCGTCAGCGACCGGACGTTCGGCAGTGCCCGGACGGCCGATGCGACACCGGACGGCAGGGTCGACACGGTCGAGACGTCGATCGTCGTACCGGCGCGGACGGACGCCGCGACGACGCGGACCAGATCGGCGACCCCGTCATCGGAGGCAGAGGCAGCCAGGCGCACCCGCACCGCCGGGTACGGCAGGTAGCGCGCGATGTTCCGTTCCGCCGTCAGCGCGGACACGTCGGTCGCCGTGCCGAACAGCGACGCCCACGCCTGCTCGTCGGACGCCACGGCCCGGTCGAGCGACGGCGACGCCACCCCGGCGGCACGGACGAACGCGGCGACCGCGGACGAGGGAGACGAACCGGACGCGGCCGGAGCAGGCGCCCAGGACCCGAGCCCGAGCAGGTAGTTCAGCCCACCGGCCTTCGTCCCGGCACCGACGGCCGACTTCTTCCACCCGCCGAACGGCTGGCGTCGGACGATCGCGCCCGTGATGCCACGGTTGACGTAGAGGTTGCCCGCCTCGATGCGCCCGAGCCAGGTACCGATCTCGGCGCGATCGAGGGAGTGCAGGCCCGAGGTGAGGCCGTAGTCGACCTCGTTGACGATGTCGATCGCCTCGTCGAGCGTGCGCGCGGTCATGATGCCGAGGATCGGCCCGAAGTACTCCGTGCGGTGGAACGCCGACCCGCGGCGGACACCGTCACGGACACCGGGGCTCCAGAGCGTGCCGGAGTCGTCGAGCTTCGCGGGCTGTACCGCCCACGACTCCCCCGCGCCGAGTGTCGTCAGGCCGTCCAGGAGCTTGCCGGCGGCGGGCTCGATGACCGGCCCCATCTGCGTGGTGGGGTCGGTCGGGTAGCCGACGGTCAGCGACGACACCGCGTCGATGAGCTGCGAGCGGAAGCGCCGCGAGGTGGCGACGGAGCCGACGAGCACGACGAGGGATGCGGCCGAGCACTTCTGCCCCGCGTGCCCGAAGGCCGAGGCGACGACGTCCTTCACGGCCAGGTCGAGGTCGGCGGACGGGGTGACGATGATCGCGTTCTTGCCCGAGGTCTCGGCGAGCAGCGGCAGGTCCGGCCGGAAGGACCGGAACAGCGAAGCGGTCTCGTACGCCCCGGTGAGGATCACCCGGTCGACGAGCGGCGACGCGACGAGCTGCTGCCCGAGGTCGTTCTCCGACACCTGCAGGAACGCGAGCACGTCGGCCGGTGCGCCCATGGCGTCGAGCGCGGTCTCGATGATCGACGCGAGGACGGCACCGGAGCGCTCGGCGGGCGGCGCGGGCTTCAGCACGACGGCGGACCCGGCGGCGAGCGCGGCGAGGGTGGACCCGGCGGGGATCGCGACCGGGAAGTTCCACGGCGGCGCGACGAGCGTGAGGGCGGCCGGGGTGAAGGACGCACCGTCGACCTCGTCGAGCTCGGACGCGAGCGAACCGTAGAAGTGCGCGAAGTCGATCGCCTCGGACACCTCGGGGTCGGCCTGGTCGATGGTCTTGCCGGTCTCGGACGCCATCACCTCGACGAGGGCCGCGCGGTTCGCCTCGAGTGCGTCGCCGACGGCGTGGAGCACCGCGCCACGCGCGGCACCGGACCAGGTCCCCCAGACGGCACCGGCGTCCCGGACGCGACCGAGCGCGGAGTCGAGCGCCGTGGCGGAACCGACCCGCGCCTCCTGGACGGCACGGACGCCGAGCGTCGACGACGCGACCCGGTCCGTGATGGCCGCACCCCACGATCGCACCGCGGCGACCGACGGGTCGCTGTCCGGCGTGTTCTCGAAGTGCCCCGGGCCGGGGCGACCGACGGCGGCGTAGCGGTCGGCGACGCGGTGGGATGCGGGGGCATCGAGCCCACCGGGCAGGGCGAGGGGGGCGAGCGACGTGCGGAAGCGCTCCTCCTCGCGGGCGAACAGGGCGGGCGAGGACACGAGGGAGAACACCGCGGACATGAAGTTCTCCTGCGACGCGCCTTCCTCGAGGCGGCGGATCAGGTACGCGATCGCGACGTCGAACTCCTGCGGGTGCACGACGGGCGTGTAGAGCAGGAGCGATCCGACGGTGTTCTTGACCGCAGAAGCCTGCCCCTGCGCCATGCCGAGCAGCATCTCGAACTCGATGCCGTCCCGGACCCCGCGCTCCCCGGCGAGCAGCCAGGCGTGCGCGACGTCGAAGAGGTTGTGGCCGGCGACCCCGACGCGGACGTTCTCGATGCGCGACGGCGTCAGCGCCCAGTCGAGCACGCGCTTGTAGTTGGTGTCGGAGTCCTGCTTGGTGTGCCAGGTGGCGAGCGGCCAGCCGTGCACCGACGCCTCGACCTGCTCCATCGGCAGGTTGGCGCCCTTGACGAGGCGGACCTTGATGCCGGCGCCGCCGCGGGCACGGCGGGCGGCGGACCACTCCTGCAGGTGCTCCATCGCGGCGAGCGCGTCGGGCAGGTACGCCTGGAGCACGATGCCGGCTTCGAGGCCGAGGAACTCCGGCTCGTCGAGGAGCTTCGTGAAGACCGCGATGGTGAGGTCGAGGTCCTTGTACTCCTCCATGTCGAGGTTGATGAACTTCGCCGGGGACGCCGATGCGGCACGGCGGAACAGCGGGCGGAGCTTCTCGATGATGTCCTCGACCGCGTGGTCGAACGCCCACGGGGAGTGCGGGTGCACGGTGGAGGAGACCTTGATCGACACGTAGTCGACATCGTCGCGGGCGAGGAGCTTGTGCGTGCCCTCGAGTCGGCGGGCTGCTTCGCCCTCGCCGAGGACGGCCTCGCCGAGCAGGTTGACGTTGAGCCGGACGCCGTCGCGCTTGATCTTCGCGATGGCCGGCCCGAGCTTGGCGTCGGTCGCGTCGACGATGAGGTGGCCGACCATGTCGCGGAGCACGCGGCGGGCGATCGGGACGACGACGCCGGGCAGTGCCGGTGCCATCCCGCCGCCGAGTCGGACGAGCCCGCGGAGCGCGGCGGGCAGGAAGCCGGGCGCACCGGGCGCGATCGCACGGAGCTTGCGTGCGGCGACGCCGAGGTCCTCGGGGCGGACGACGCCGTCGACGAACCCGACGGCGAAGTCGAGGCCGGCGGGGTCGGCGAGCACTCCGGCGAGCTGCTTCGCCGAGCCGTCGACCGGGTAGGTCTCGGCTTCGGCGAGCCACTGTCGCACGAGCGCGACGGACTGGTCCGCGAGGGCGTCGTGGTCGGTGGCGGGGTGCTCGTGCAGGGTCGTCATGGCATCAGTGTGGAGCCCGCCATGCTGAAGCGGAAGCAACGTTTCGTGACGGATACCCATCAGCGACACTAAAGTGTTGGCATGCTCGACGTCCGCCGCCTGGTCCTCCTCCGGGAGCTCTCGATCCGTGGCACGATCGCCGCTGTGGCCGAGGCCGTGAACTTCACGCCGTCGGCCGTCTCGCAGCAGCTCTCCGCCCTGGAACGCGAGGCCGGCGTGCCCCTGCTCCGCAAGGCCGGACGGCGGCTCCAGCTCACCCCGCAGGCCGAGGTGCTCGTCCAGGCCGCGGGGCACGTGCTCGACGTCCTCGAGCGGGCGCAGTCCGAGGTCGAGGAGACCATGCCGACCGTGCAGGGTCGGATCCGGGTGGCGGTGTTCCAGTCCGCGGCGCTCGCCCTGATGCCGAACGCCCTGCACGCGATGGCGACCGAGCACCCGGACGTCCGCATCGAGATGGTGCAGCGCGAGCCGGAGACCGCACTGCACGAGACGTGGATCCGGGACTTCGACATGGTCATCGCCGAGCAGTACCCCGCGCACGCGGCACCGCGGCTCCCCGGACTGCAGCGCGAGGACCTCACGACCGACGCCGTCCGTCTGGCGCTGCCCCCGGTCGACACGGCCCTCGCGCCGGTGTCGTCGATCGAGGACGCCGCGGCGCTGCCGTGGGTGATGGAGCCTCGAGGGACCGCGTCGCGGCACTTCGCCGAGCAGGTCTGCCGTCGCTGGGGCTTCGAGCCCGACGTGCGGTACGAGACCGCCGACCTGCAGACGCAGATCCGGCTCGTCGAGTCCGGCAACGCCGCGAGCCTCATGCCGGACCTCATGTGGACGGGCCGGACCACGACGTGCCGGTTGGTGGAGCTGCCAGAGCACCCGCGGCGGACGATCTTCACGGTGGTCCGAGCGGCCGGGTCCTCGTCGCCGGCGGTCCGCGCCCTCCGCTCGGCCCTCGAGCGCGCTGCCGCGACCGTCGGCGACTGACCGTCGGCGACCGATCCGAGCGCGACCGACCGTCGGCGACTGACCCGACGGCGACCGACCCGAGCGCGACCGACCGGTCGCTCCGTCGTCGTTACCGGACCGAGACGTACCGGGTCGTCAGGATCGTCGGCGCCGCGACACCTCCAGGATGAGGGCACCTCCCGGTGCCCCGCACAGCATCCAGGGGGATCCCATGAAGCAGTCCTGCACCGCCAGTGTCCGACGCGGCGCCGCCATCGGCGCAGCCGTCGCCATCGTCACCGCCTCCTCGGCGTTCGGCATCGGCGCGACGAGCGCGATGGCCGACGAGGCTCCGACACCGCTCACGCCCGCCACCAGCGTCACGACCGGCACGTCCGACGGCTCGGGAGGCGCGACGAGCGACCCGACGTCGGCCACCGCCGACGAGACGGGGACGACTCCCCCCGTGGTCACCGACGACCCCGCCGAGTCGCCCGAGCCGGCCCCGACGCCCGACGCGCCCACGGACCCGACAGCGGCACCGGAGCCGTCCGCCACCACGACCGCACCCGCGGCGACCGCGGCGACCGCGTCGGCCGAGGAGGCTCCGGAGCAGTCCGCCGCCGCGGCGCTCGACTTCCCCGAGGGCACGAGCGCCGACGCCCCGCTGGTCCTCACCGCGACGGTGGGCGACACCGTGTCCCGGACGTTCACCGCGACGGGCGGGTCGGGCACCGTGTCGTACAAGGTGCGCGGCGCGAACGGCAGCCCGGTCATCGGCCAGGGCGACTTCAACAGCGACTTCTCGTTCGACGGGACCACCGGCACGCTGTCCGGGTCGCCTCGGTACGCCCTGCGGACCTACACGTTCCAGGTCATCGCCACGAGCGGTTCCGAGACCGCCGTCGAGTACGTCGAGCTCACGGTGAAGCCCGGTGCCCCGGTCGGTGTCACCTTCTCGGTCGCCGCGCAGGAGACCTCCGGCCTGTGGCAGGTCGAGCCGGACGGCACGATCTGGGAGGAAGCAGTCGGCAAGGGACGAGTCCGCATCGTCTCCGACGTCCCCGTCGCGACCGGGACGACCCTCTCCCTGGCTGGTCTCGCGGTCGACGCCTACGGCAACCGCGTGACCGGGAGCGACCAGGACGACGACTACCCCCGGTCGACCGTCACGAGCACCGTGGCGTCCGACCGTGCGGTGTGGGACCCGGCGGGTGCGAACCTCGTGACCTTCACCGAGGCCGGCACCCGCACGGTGACCGTCTCCGAGGGCGGCGTGTCCACGTCCTTCACGGTCGTGGTCGCCGACGAACCGTTCGCCTTCGTCGACCCGTCGTCCGCCGACGCCCCGATCGCCATCGACCCGACCGCGGGCGAGCAGTTCACGCGGACGTTCGACGTGTCGGGAGCGACCGACCCGTCCGACCTCCGCTACGAGCTCCGCGGTGTCCAGGGCGAGCCCTTCGACGACACCTACGCCCGGAACGGGCTCGACCTCGCCATTGACCCGACCACGGGCGTGCTCACCGGGACCGGCACGGCGGCGACGTCGTTCCGCTTCCAGGTCGTCGCGACGAGCGGCGGGCAGGAGGCCGTCGCGAACGTCGAGGTCACCGTGTCGCCCGCGGCCTTCGCGAAGCTCGTCGTCGCGGTCCTGCCGTCCGATCGGGACCCGGAGTCGGAGACCTGGGCGGTCGACGGCGACACGATCACGCACATCACCCCGGACGGCGGTTCGGAGGTCGTCGACGCGGTCCCCGCACGACAGGGGCAGCGCATGCTCGTGCTCGCGGTGCCGGTGGACGCCTACGGGAACGCCGTCGCCGACCACGACGACCTGACCATCACGAGCGACGTCGCGAGTGACCGGATCGCGTACGACCCGAGCACCGCCGCGACCTGGGTCACGTTCGAGCACGCGTCGCCGCACGTCGTGACCGTCGCGTACCAGGACCGCACGCAGGACATCCGGTTCGACGTCACCCCGACCGCGGCGACGGCGGGAGCCACCACGGACACGGGCTCCGGCCGTCTCGCCTACACTGGCGCGGAGACCTCGGGTCCCCTCGCCTGGGCGCTCGGACTGCTCGCCGCCGGCGGCGGACTGCTGGTCCACCGGCTGCGTCGCCGTCGCGCCTGAGACGCGACCGTCCGGCGGACCGGGAGGCGCGGTGCCAGCTGGCACCGCGCCTCCCGTCATCGTCGGCACGCCTGAGTGAACCGGAATGCCCCGGGGACGCCTGCGGTCGTACCGTCGTCGCTGACAGGAGCGGATCGCCGCCCTGCACAGAACGACCAGGGGATCTCATGAACACCACCACGTCGTCGCGCCGTCGCGCGGCCCTCGTCACCGCCGTCGCGGTCGCCGCCGCCGCAGCCGGTTCGACCGCCGTCCTCGGCGTCGACGCCGCATCCGCCAGCACCACGGTCACGAGCCAGCACGCCGCGGCGACGCCCGCGCCGCTCGCCTTCACGCAGAGCTCCTCCGCCGCCCACCCGATCGCGCTGACCGCGACCGCGGGGAAGGCGTTCTCGCACACCTTCACCACCAACGCGAAGGCGGGGTCGGTCGCCTACGCGATGGACGAGCCGGCCGGGCCGACGGCGGACTCGCCGCGCGCGTCCGACCACTTCTCGGTGAACACGAACACCGGCGTCCTGTCCGGCACGGGGGTCGAGAGCGGCATCTGGGACTTCCAGGTCGTCGCCCTCCGCAACGGCGTCGAGGCCCACGCGTACGTGGAGCTCACCGTGGTCCCGGGGGCAGCGGTCGGCGTGCGGACGTACGTCTCGCAGCCGAACACGACCGCACCGATCTGGTACATCGCGCCGAACGGTGTCGTCCGCCAACGGCTGACCCCCACGAGCAAGGCGACGGTCGTCAAGACCGTCCCGGCGGTCCGGCTCGAGCAGCTCATCGTCACCGGGGTCGCGGTCGACGCCGAGGGCAACGTCATCAAGGCTCCCGACGAGGGCGGCGACGTGTCCACGGTCACGAGCAACGTCACGTCGGACCACGTCACCCGGACCGGCGCCCAGGACACGATCACGATCAGCGGTGCGTGGTCGCACCGCCTCACCGTGACCCAGGAGCACGCGCACACGTCGTTCACGGTCTCGGTGGCGCACGCCGCGCACTGAGTCGACCACGGGGAGCCGCGGGTGGCGCACTGAGCAGCACGCCACCCGCGGTTTCCCGCACGCACCCCCAACCCAGGTCACATTTCGTGCTCGGTGCTCCCGAGCACGCGCGCGTACCCCTACGATCCGATCAGGCCGAGGATTCTCGGCAGATTCTTACGATCCGGCACCCGACCGGACCTGAACACCTGGGGGAACACGTGCGCCGCAGCACTTCCACCGTCCGACGCGCCTGCGCGCTCGGGACCACCGCCGCGCTCATCGCGCTGACGACCGGTCTCGGCATCGCGACCGCGACGGCAGCACACGCCGAGGGCGCCGACACGTCGGTCCCGACGCAGACCGCGCCGGCCGACCCGACGCCGACCGACGCGCCGACGGACACCACGCCGACGGACGCGCCGACCGACCCGGCACCGACGGACGCGCCGACCGACACCGCGACGGACGCGCCGACGAGCACGCCGACGAGCACCACGGCACCGTCCGCTCCCGCACGGAACCAGACGCCGTCGGCCGCGTCGACGGACGCACCGGTCACGCCGCTGGCCGCCGACCCCGCCGTCACCGTCTCCGGCGACACCAAGGTGGGCTCGCAGCTCACGGCGGACACGACCGGGTTCGACGAGGACGGCTCGTTCAAGTACGTCTGGACCGAGGCCGACGCCGGCCCGACGCCGACGACCATCTCCAAGTCCAAGACCTTCACGGTCGACCAGACCGAGGCGGGCAAGCAGCTCGTCGTGACCGTGACCGGCGACCTGCCGGGCGGCGGCAAGGAGACGGTGACCTCGGATCCGTCCGCGGTCATCACGCAGGACCCGGTGTTCGTCGACGCGGACGGCAAGCCCATCACCGAGGGCACCGAGGCGGACGTCGACGTGCTGCCCCTCGAGGCCACCGCCGGTGACCCGTTCTCGTACACGTTCCGCGCCCAGGGGTACCCGGCGCCGACGTACGAGCTGGACTGGTACTACGGCGACGAGGAGGACTCCGCCGACTCGATCGTCGAGTCGAAGTCGCAGGCCGACTCCATCGCGATCGGGTACGGCTTCGAGGAGGACGACGACTTCACCGTCGACGACCAGCTCCCCGAGGGCATCACGTTCGACCCGACCACGGGCGAGCTGAGCGGTACCGCCACCCTCGCGTCGTTCTACGACTTCGCCGTCACGGCCACGAGCGGTGACGTCTCGACCACGCAGTACGTCGAGCTGACCGTCGACCACGCCGCCGCGTTCGGCATCACCGCGTTCACGACCGACGAGAAGTCGATCACCGCGCGGGACAAGCGCATCTGGCTCATCCAGCCCGACGGCTCGATCTACACCGTCGACCTGTCGACCGACGAGGACGGCTTCCCCGAGGAGCTCACCCTCACGCCGACCGGCCGTCCCACCGTGGCGCAGGGCGGCACGCTCATCGTGTCCGGCTCGCCCGTCGACCGCTTCGGCAACGACGCGTCGGACTTCGACGACGAGGGCAACCCGACGTTCGTCCCGACGGTGACCTCGGACGTCGCCACCGACGTGGTCGCGCCGTACGAGGAGAACGGTGCCGAGGGGCAGGGCGTCTTCGGCGTCACGTTCCCGCACGCGTCGATCCACACCCTCACGGTCGCGAGCGGCGCGTTGCAGCCGCTCTCGTTCGCGGTCGACGTGCGTCCGACCACCCCGACGGTGGCCGTCGTCACGCCCACCACCGCGAAGGGCCAGCTCGCCTACACCGGTTCCGACGCGACGGGTGCCCTCCCCTGGGCCCTCGCGTTCGTCCTCGCCGGCGCCGGTCTGATCGGTGTGCGCACGCTGCGCCGCCGTCACGCCCAGCGCTGACGCCCAGACGCCTCCCGCCAGTCGCGTGCCCGCGTGACTGACGGGAGGCCCACCTCGGCCCCGCCTCGCCCCTCACCGGCGCGGCGGGGCCGTTCCCGTCATCCGGCGGGTGTCGATCGGTAGCGTGGGGGCCATGCCCACCCTCCTGCACATCGACTCCTCGGCCGACCTCGCGCACTCCCGCTCCCGCGCCCTCACCGCGGCCTTCGCGGACGCCTGGCGCGCACGTGGCCCGGAGTACACGGTCGTCCGCCGCGACCTGCACGTCGACCAGCTCCCCCACCTCGAGACCTCGGCACTGCACTGGGCCGCCGCCGACCGCACGGACGACGAGGTCGTGGCCCCCGAGGCCGACGCGCTCCGGCAGGAGGTGATCGACGAACTCCTCGGCGCCGACGTCGTCGTGGTCGGTGCGCCGCTGTACAACTACACCGTGCCGTCGACGCTCAAGGCGTGGATCGACCGCATCCACGTGCCGGGTGTCCTCGCCGGTGCCGTGCAGCCGCTCGCCGGACGTCCGGTCGTCACCGTCGTCAGCCGGGGTGCCACGTACGACGCCGGGACCCCGACGGAGGGCTGGGACCACGGCTCCCCGGTCCTGCACCTCATCCTCGGGACCGCGCTCGGCATGAAGCCGTACCCGATCACCGTGAGTGCGACCCTGGCGGACCGGCTGCCCGACCTCTCGCCGCTCGCCGACCACGCCGCCGCCGAGTTCGCCGACGCGAAGACGACGCTGGAGCGCCTCGCCGCGACGCTCGGCTGACGCAGGCCGCGGGCGGCCGCGGCGGCCCGCACAACCGAAGTCCATCCGCGCCGCGGCGATCCACGGCGCGGATGCACTTGCGTTGTGCGACGGCGGTGCGAACCACGGCGCCAAGGCCGCCGAGGCCGCCGCGACCGGCCGGGTCAGGCGGGACGGACCTCGTCCGCGCGACCGAGCAGCGCCGCGTGGAACGCCGTCTGCGTCAGCGCGCTGGCGAGCAGGAACCCCGTCATCGACTCGATGCCCCCGCTGAAGGGCACCCGGGACGCCACCTCGTAGAGCGTCGGCGAGGACAGGGCGTCGAGCGCGTCGGCGACGTGCCGCGACCGTTCCTCGCGGTGCCGAGCCAGGGTGCGGGCACGGCCGACGACGTCACGGAAGCGGTACTCGTGGCCGGGGCAGACCTCGAGGTCCGCGGAGCCGTCGAGCCGTCCGAGCGAGGCCAGGTAGTCGCCGAGCGGGTTCGTGGCGGTTCGGCCCCCGAGCCCGATCCCGGAGTTGATGCGGGGCAGGACGTGGTCGCCGGTGAACAGCAGGCCGTCCTCCGCGTCGATGAAGCAGCAGTGCCCGGCGGTGTGCCCGGGGGTCCACAGCGTCCGGATCGTCCGACCGGCGACCGGCAGCACGTCGCCGTCCTCGAGCAGCAGGTCCGCGAAGGGCTCCGCCGTCCGACCGAGCCCGATCCGTCGTCCGCTCCCCCAGGCCTCGACCACGCCGGCGCGCAGGTGCTCCGGCAGTCCCCACGTCGCGATGTCGGCGTCGTTCGCCGCGGCGTCCGCCCGCTCCCGGTGCAGCGCCTCGACCTCGAGCCGGTGCATGGCGACCCGGGCACCCGTGGCCCGTCGGATCGCCGCCGCGGCACCGAGGTGGTCCGCGTGCAGGTGCGTCACGACGACCAGCCCGACGTCGTCGAGCGACCGGCCGATCGCCGTGAGGCCGTCGCGGAGCACGTCGAGACCGTCGTCGGCGGTCCACCCGGGGTCGATCAGCGCGAGCGAGCCGTCGGAGCCCTCGACGACGTACACGAGCGTCGCGTCGGGCACCCCGAAGCGGAACGGCACGGCGAGGGTCCAGATGCCCGGCCGGACCTCCTCCACGGGCGGCAGGACGCCGTCGCGGAGCGCGGCGGCCTGCACGGGACTGATCGGTTCCGGTGCCGGCGCTGCCGGCGGGGGCACGGTCGTCACGCGACCACCCTACTGAGGTGCGGGTCGCGACCGGGCCGAGCCGCGCCTCCAGGGCCACGGCCACCGGACGACGGACCGACACCTGCCGGACGGACGCGGCCGCCCGAGTAGACAGGACGCATGGAGATCGCACCGATGCTCGCCAAGGCCGTCCCCACCGTCCCCGAACCCGACAGCGTGCGCGGAGGACTCCGGTACGAGCCGAAGTGGGACGGGTTCCGCGGCATCGTGACCATCGACGGCGACGACGTGGAGATCGGCAGCCGCGGAGCGAAGCCCCTCACCCGCTACTTCCCCGAACTCGTCGAGGCCTTCCGCGCACAGTTCGGTGGCCGCGAGCACCCCGTGGTCCTCGACGGCGAGGTGATCCTGCGCTCCGGGGACGCCGGCGCGGAACGGCTCGACTGGGAGGCGCTGTCGCAGCGGATCCACCCCGCGGCCTCGCGGATCGCGAAGCTCAGCGCCGAGACCCCCGCGCAGTTCGTGGCGTTCGACCTGCTCGCGGTGGACGGCACGGAGCTCCTGGACCTGCCGTTCGACGAGCGTCGGTCGCGCCTGGACGCGCTGTCGCAGGACATGTCCGACCCGCTGTTCGTCACGCGCACCACGCTCGACGTCGACCTCGCCCGCGAGTGGCTGACCACGTTCGAGGGCGCCGGGCTCGACGGTGTCGTCGCGAAGCCCCGGGCGAAGCCGTACGAGCCGAACAAGCGCACCATGCTCAAGGTCAAGCACCACCGCACGGCCGACGTCGTCGCGATCGGGTACCGCGTGCACAAGAGCGGGACCGGCGTCGGCTCGCTGCTCGTCGGGTTGTACGGCGACGACGGCGAGCTCCGGCAGGTGGGCGGCGTGTCCGCCTTCTCCGACAAGCGACGGGTCGAGTTGGTGGACGAGCTCGACCGGGTGGTCCTCCGGGATGCGGACGGGAGGCCCGTCACCGGTGACGGGGAACGCTCGCGGTTCTCGTCGGGTCGCGACACGTCGTTCGTCCGGCTGGCGCCGTCGCTGGTCCTGGAGGTGCGGTACGACCAGATGGAGGGCGACCGGTTCCGGCACACGGTCCAGTTCGAGCGGTGGCGTCCCGACCGCGAGGCCGCCTCGTGCGGCTTCGACCAGCTCGAGGTCCCGGCGGCGTACGACCTCGACGCCGTGCTGCTGTCCGATTGACGCTCGACGATTGATGTAGTTAGGCTAACTAGGTAACTTCTTCCATGCGGATGCATCCGCATCGAGCAGACGGGAGCGGGACATGATCATCGACGGCATCAGCGACGCCCACCGCGGGACGTGGTCCCGGTTGACGCGTCTGCACACGGCGAGCGTCTCGCTCCCGACACACACCACGCGCGTCGCCGAGCCCGAGGGCCGCGCCGAGGACTGCGCCGCCGTCTGACCCGTTCAGGCCTTCTTCGCGCGTGACGGCTGCACGCGCGGCGGCTCCCCCGGCATCTTCGGGAAGTCCGGTGGGAAGGGCAGCTCGCCCTCGCCGTTCTCCAGGTCGCGCTCCCACCACGCCAGCAGCGGTGCGATGCTCGCGGGCTCGTCGTGCATCGCCTGCCACGGGTCGCCCGTGGTCCGCAGCCGCTCGGGCACCGACCGGATCGTGAACGCCGTGGGATCGGCGTCGTCGAGTTCGTCCCACGCGATCGGCGTCGACACGACCGCGTGCGCGAGGGCTCGGGGACTGTAGGCACCGGCCATCGTCCGGTCGCGGTTCGCCTGGTTGAAGTCGACGAAGACGCGCCCCCCGCGCTCCTCCTTCCACCACGCGGTCGTCACCCGCTCCGGCATCCGTCGCTCGAGTTCGCGTGCGGCGGCGATCACCGCGTGCCGGACGTCGAGGAACTCGTACTCGGGCAAGATCGGCGCGAAGACGTGCAGCCCGCGGTTCCCGCTCGTCTTGATCCACGCCGTCAGCCCGACCTCGTCGAGCACCTTCCGGAGCTCGTGCGCGACGGGGACGGTGTCGTGGAAGTCGGTACCGGGCTGCGGGTCGAGGTCGATGCGGAGCTGGTCCGGGTGGTCGGGGTCCCCGGCGCGCGAGGCCCACGGGTGGAACACGACGGTGTTCATCTGCGCGGCCCACACCGCGACGGCCGGCTCGTCCACCACGAGCTGCGGGTGCTGCCGGCCGCTCGGGTAGGTGACGGTGACCGCGCGGACGTACTCGGGCGCGCCCTTCGGCGGGTTCTTCGAGAAGAACTGCTCGCCGTCGACGCCGCCCGGGAACCGCTGCAGCGAGATCGGGCGGTCGCCGTTGGCTCGGACGAACGCGTCACCGACGGCGACGAGGTACTCCGCCAGGTCGAGCTTCGTGATGCCGGGCTCGGGCCAGAGCACGCGGGAGGGGCTGCTGATCCGGACCTCCCGGTCGCCGTCCGGCCCCGGGACCGTCAGCGTCGTCGCTTCGCTCGCCATGCAGCGGACCGTACACGGGCTGGCCCAGGCCCGGCCGCAGCCCCGGTCGGGCTGGGCCGGGGTCGGTCGGGGTCCGGGTCGGGGTCGAGCGGGCGAAGTCCGTCACGCTCGGCGCGCCGCACCGACCGGTTCCGCCCGCTCGGCGAACCGCGCGCGGCATGTCCCGCCCGCCCGGGTGCACGATGGACGGGTGAACGCGTACCTCGGGGTGGACTTGGCATGGGGACTCGGCACCGCGATCCGCGCACCGAACGAGACCGGACTCGTCGCGATGGACACCGACGGAGCGGTCACCGACGCCGGCTGGGCCCGGGGCGTCGACGCCGTCACCGACTGGATCGCCGGACACCTCGGCGAGCGCTCCCTCATCGCCGTGGACGCCTCGCTCGTCGTGACGAACCCGACCGGCATCCGCGAGGCCGAACGGCAGGTGGGCCAGCGCTACGGCCGGTGGAAGGTCGCGGCGAACCCGACGAACCTCGCGTCGGCGGCGAGCGCCGGGGCCCGACTGCTCGAGCGGCTGACGGCCCTGGGCGTCGGGTACGTGTCGTCGACGGCGGCGATGCGGGAGCGCACCGGTCCGGCGGTGTTCGAGTGCTACCCGTACACGACCCTCGTCGGGGTCGAGGAGCTCGGCTACGACGTCGAGCGGCCGCGGTACAAGCGTCTCGACCTGCGGGTTCCACCGGCGACGGCCCGGGCACGCCGGGCGGAGGCGTTCGACGAGCTCGTGCGTCGGCTGCGCGAGACGCCGCTGGACCCTCCGCTCCGGCTCGACACGCATCCGCTCACCCGGGCGCTCGCCGAGCCCTCCGGGATCCACGGGCCGACGCACAAGCACCGGGAGGACCTGCTCGACGGGGCCCTCTGCGCCTGGACGGCCGCGTTCTGGGAGCGGCACGGCGACGACCGCGTGCAGATCCTGGGAGGCGATCCGTGCCTCCCGTCCGACCCCGTGGACGAGGCGGGCCGACGGCCCGTCGTGGTGGCGCCCGCGCGCCCGTCGCAGCGGCCGACGCGCGGATAGGCTTGCGCGGTGAGCACCACCACCGAACCCCTGCGCATCGGGCTGGTGTCGCTGCACACCTCCCCCGGCGACGAACCCGGCTCCGGCGAGGTCGGCGGCATGAACGTCGTCGTCCGCCACCAGGCCGAGGCCCTCGCGGACCGCGGCCACCACGTCGACATCATCACGCGCCGCTCGTCGCCGACGCAGCCCGACTCGGTGTCGCTCGTGCCGGGCGTCTGCCTGCGGTTCCTGTCGGCAGGGCCGGCCGAGCCGGTGCCCAAGGGCGAGCACGACGCGTTCATCGAGCCGTTCCGCCGCGAGCTCGAGCACCTCGGCTCGTTCGACGTGCTCCACTCGCACCACTGGTTCTCCGGCGCGGCCGCACTCCCCGTGGCCCGTGAACGGGGCGTCCCCCACGTGCAGTCCTTCCACTCGATCGCCGCGGACAGCGACACGCCGCTGTCCGAGGGCGAGCGCCCGGAGTCCGACGGACGGATGGCCGGCGAGCGCATGCTCGCGCACGAGTCCGACGCGGTCGTCGTCGTGTCCTCGGCCGAAGCCGACACCGTCCGCACGCGGCTCGGCGGCGAGACCGGGCGCATCTGGATCGTGCCGCCGGGCGTCGACGGGTCGGTGTTCCGTCCGTCCGCAGCCGGTGCCCGCCGCGCGGACGTCCCGTACGTGGTCGCCGCCGCGCGGGTGCAGCCGTTGAAGGGGCTGGACCTCGCGATCGAGGCGATCGCCGGCATCAGCCAGGAGGCGCGACCCACCCTCGTCATCGCCGGGGACGCCTCGAGCGAGGCGGGTGACTACGTGGACGAACTGCGTCGGCTCGCGGCCCGCCTCGGGATCGCCGACCGCGTGACGTTCGTCGGTCCGCAGTCGCGGGCCGACCTGGCGTTCCTGTTCCGCGGCGCGGCAGCCGTGCTGGTCCCGTCGCACTCGGAGACGTACGGCCTCGTCGCGCTCGAGGGCTCCGCGTCCGGGGTGCCCGTCGTGGCCGCCGCTGCCGGAGGACTGCGTGAGGCCGTGGTCGACGGCGAGACCGGTGTCGTGCTCGAGTCCCGCGACCCGGCCGTCTGGGCGGCGGAGACGGAGCGGATCCTGACGGACGCGTCGTACGCGGCGTCGCTGGCCGCGGCCGGACGGGAGCACGCGGAGCGACTCAGCTGGGAGCGCTCGGCCGCCGGGCTCGAGGACGTGTACCGCCGGGTGCTGGGACGCGCGTGACCGGGGGCGGGCGGTTCGACGCGTTCTGGGCAGCGCTCGACGCCGTGCCGGTCGCGGACGACGCCGAGGCGCTGTACGACGTGTCGACCGCTGCCGGGCGGCTGCGTCGGGCGAACCTCGAGCGGTACCTCACGACCGTCGGCGCGCAGGCGGACACGGTGCTCGTCGCCGAGGCCCCGGGGTGGCGCGGCATGACGAACACCGGCGTGCCGTTCACGAGCATGCGGGAGCTCGGGCCGGACTACCTCGTCCCGCCCGAACCGACCGCCCCGTGGGAGGCCTCGTCCCGCGTCGTGCAGGCTGCCCTGGCGTCGTGGCACGGTGCGCTCCCGATGACGTGGGCGATCTTCCCGCACCACCCGTTCGCCGCCCCGGACCGGCTGACGAACCGGACGCCACGGCCGGCCGAGGTCCGGGAGGGCGCGCCCGTCGCGCTCGCGCTGCTCGATGCGATGCGGGCGGGTCCGGGCGGCGATGACGTCCGGGTCGTCGCGGTGGGGCGGAAGGCGCAAGGGGCGTTGGCGCTGGCGGGGATCGACGCCGTGGCGGTGCGGCACCCGGCGCAGGGCGGGGCCGCGCAGTTCACGGAGCAGGTGCTGGCGCTCCGCCGCTGAGCGCGCGGCGGGCGGGCGCCCGGCGCGCTCGCACAACGCAAGTGCATCGGAACCGGGGATCGGCGTGGTTCGGACGCACTTGCGTTGTGCGGCGACGAACGGAACCGGCAGCGCAGCGGGGCGCGGCTCGGCGGGGCTCAGGCGGAGCGGACCTCGACGCCCTTCGCGGCGAGCCGCTCGACCACGTGCGCGGGCAGCGGTGCCGCGGCGTACACGGTGCCGAGGGCCGGCAGGTCGAGGACGTCGTCCCAGTTCTGCGGGTCGTACCGGTCGTCCGAGCCGTCCCACCCCGGGTGCACGTCCTGCAGGACCTCGAGGTCGGAGTCGACGGTCAGCTCCGTGACGAGCGAGAGCTGCGACGGCAGGAGGTCGAGGTCGTCGTAGTACTCGCGCGCACGGTCGTCCTGCCCTTCGACGTCGAGGTCCTCGTCGCTCTCGTCGTCGTCCCCGGCGTAGGGCTGGAGGACGTCGAGGTCGTAGCAGAGCACGTCGAGCACCAGGAGCTTCGCGTTGAAGTCGGCGAACTCCACGGGTTCCTCGGTCGTGTTCGTCTCGTCGTGCATGGCTCGGAGCGTAGCCGTCGCCCCCCGAGAGCGCCCAGGGGCAGTGGCACGTGTCCGACGGAGCACGAGCATGTTGCGATCTGCGGCGATTTGCCTGTGAGACTGGACAGGATGACCCGAAGCGGAACAGGCTGACGCATGGCCACCACCAACACAGAGCGCCCGCAACAGGAGCAGCCAGAGCTCCGGCGGGTCATCGGTCCCAAACTCCTCCTGCTCTTCATCGTCGGGGACATCCTCGGCACGGGCGTCTACGCGCTCACGGGTCAGGTCGCGGCAGAGGTCGGCGGAGCAGCGTGGCTCCCCTTCCTCATCGCGTTCGCCGTGGCGCTGCTGACGGCGTTCTCGTACCTCGAGCTCGTCACGAAGTACCCGCAGACGGCCGGTGCGGCGCTGTACGTCCACAAGGCGTTCGGCATCCACTTCGTGACCTTCATCGTGACGTTCATCGTGATGTGCTCGGGCATCACCTCGGCATCGACGGCCTCGCGCGCGTTCGCGGCGAACCTCGGCGCCGGCTTCGGGTTGGAGCTGCCGAACGCGGTCGTGATGCTCATCGCGATGGGCTTCATGCTCGCGGTGATGGCGATCAACTTCCGGGGCGTCAGCGAGAGCGTGAAGACGAACGTCGTCCTCACCCTGGTCGAGCTGTCCGGTCTCGTGATGGTGATCCTCATCGGGTTCTGGGCGATCGCCGGCGGCAACGCGGACTTCTCGCGCGTGGTCATGTTCGACACGCCGGAGGACAAGTCGCTCCTGCTCTCGGTGTCGACCGCCACGTCGCTGGCCTTCTTCGCCATGGTCGGGTTCGAGGACTCGGTGAACATGGCCGAGGAGACGAAGGACCCCTCTCGCATCTTCCCGAAGGTCATGCTCACCGGCCTCGGCATCACGGCCGTGATCTACGTGCTCGTGTCCATCTGCGCCGTGGCGGTCGTGCCGATCGGTGAGCTCGCCGGCAACGAGACGCCGCTCGTCACCGTCGTGCAGACCGCGGCCCCGGACTTCCCGATCGCCGACCTGCTGCCGTTCATCTCGATGTTCGCCGTGGCCAACACCGCGCTGATCAACATGATGATGGCGTCGCGACTGCTGTACGGCATGAGCAAGCAGGGCGTCCTGCCCGGCTTCCTCGGCAAGGTCTCCCCGGCCCGCCGCACCCCGTCCACCGCGATCGTCTTCACCACGCTCATCTCGCTGCTGCTGATCGGGTGGGTCTCGCTCGACCCCGACTCCCCCATCGTCGTCGTGCTCGGCGGCACCACCTCGCTCCTGCTGCTGTCGGTGTTCGCGGTCGTGAACGCGTCGGTGCTGGTGCTGCGCCGGGACAAGGTCGACCACAAGCACTTCCGGGCCGGGGTCATCGTGCCGATCATCGGTGTCGTCACCTGCCTGTGGCTCGTGCTGCCCTTCTCGTCCGGGCGCGACCCGCAGCAGTACCAGATCGCGGGGGCGCTGCTGGCGCTCGGGATCCTGCTGTGGATCGTGACGTGGTTCACCCACGGGCGGAAGCAGACCGAGAAGGCGCCCACCGGTCTCGTCACCGAACCGACGAAGGTCCAGCGCCCGAAGGAGCCGGTGGAGACGCGCGACCACGACCACGACCACCGCGACGTCTGACCCGCGAACGACCGAGCCGGTCCCGCGACACCCCCGATCGGGCGGGTGCGGTTCCCAGGCGGCGCACGTAGCCTCTTCGTGCTCCGCCTGACCCGCCCCGCTCGAGAGGACCCGCCATGCGCCGCGTCGGCATCACCCTCGCGTCGGTGTTCGGCGCGGGCGTCGTCGCGATCGGCATCGGCGTGGTGGTGGTCATCGTCATCGCGGTGAACTCGCTGACGGGTGCCGCCAAGGGTGTCGTCGCGGACCCGACCCCGACCTGCCCGGACGTCGCGACGAGGACGATCGGCGGCATCGTCGTCCCCGCGGGCCCCGTCGGCGGGTTCTGCCAGGACCGCCTGGTCAACGCCGCGTACGTCATCAGCGCCGCACAGGCCATGGGCATCGGACCGCACACCCAGGCGGTCGGCGTGATGACCGCCATCGGGGAGTCGAGCCTGGTGAACCTCGACCACGGGGACGCCGCCGGACCCGACAGCCGCGGGCTCTTCCAGCAGCGGGACAACGGCGCCTGGGGCACGTACGAGCAGCGGATGGACCCGTACACCGCGGCGTCGATGTTCTACACGAAGCTCGTGAAGATCCCCGGGTGGAAGACCATGACCCCGACCCAGATGGCGCACGCCGTCCAGATCAACTCGGACCCCGACCACTACGCGAAGTTCTGGCCCGAGGCGAAGTCCGTCGTCGAGGGCCTCACCGGGGAGACCGTCCCCGACACCGCACCCCAGGGCTGACCAGCACGTCACGAGGCGAGCGGGAGCGGACCGTCGTCCACCGGCTCGACCGGCTCGACGTCGTCGAGCGACACGATCGCGACCCCGCCGGTGTGCACTGCCACCTGCGCACGGAGCCGGACGTGGTGCTCCTCGAACGCGCAGGCGCACGCGTCGACCCACTCCCAGTCGACCGGGAACAGCCGGGACTCCCCCGGGCGCTCCCAGACCAGCACGACCTCGGCCGCGCCGACCTGCACGAGGACGTCCCCGACCAGCGCGGCGAAGTCCTCGACGTGTTCGTCGGGTTGCCACGGCAGGTCGGAGATCGGCATGACGAACGACACCGGCACGGCCCGTTCGTCGAGGAAGAGCACCCAGCACTGCCGGGTGATCGGGCGTTCGACGAGGGCGGTTACGAGGTCCACCACGTCGTCGTCGGTGCGGGCAGGGGTGCGGATGAGGCGGTCGAGCATGTCGGTGTCTGGCATGCCCTCAGCGTCGCCGAGACCACCGCACCGCGCGGCGACCAGACGCCCATCTGTGGACGACCGCCACGCAGGGCCGCCCTGTGGAGGAACGACCCTCAGATGCCGTGGGTGATCGCGCTGTCGACGAGCAGGATCGCGCCGAAGAACACCGCCACGACGGCCGCGATGCCGACGAGGGCGAACGGCCACGAGAGCCGCCGCCGCACGAGTCGCAGCACGCACACCACGAGCGCCGCGACGAGCACGAGGGCGACGAGCACCGGCCCGACGTAGACGACCGCACCGCCGAGGGTCTCGTCGCAGGAGTTGCCGGGAGCGCCGCACGAGCTGAACGCCAGCGACAGGAACACGATCCCGCCACCGGCGACCACCGACTCCGCTGCCAACAGCACCAGCAGCACGACCGTGGCGACGACGTCCGCGACGCGACGGCCGCCTGCCAGGGGGTGTCGCGCCTCCCGTCCGAAAGCCGCCGGACCGGACCCGAGCGGATCCGCGACCACGGGGGCTTCCATCACCCTCGCCGCCCGCGCGTGGACCAGAGGGCCCAGGCGATGAGGACCGGCTGGCCGAACAGGCGGCCGATGCGCTTGACGTCCGTGTCGAGCCCGAAGGCGTCGCGACGGTTCAGCCACTGGGAGATGTTCCCGGGGAAGATCGCGGTGAAGAAGAGCGCCGCCACCGTGCCGACGAAGCGACGCGAGCGACGGGGTGCGAGCACGAGGGCGCTGCCGAGGCCGATCTCCGCGATGCCGGAGGCCAGGACCGTGGTGTCCTCGTCGAGCGGGACGAAGTCGGGCACCTGGGCGCGGAAGTCCTGCCGGGCGAAGGTGAGGTGGCTCGTGCCGGCGAAGACGAGCGCGAGGCCGAGCAGGACGCGGAGGAAGGATCGCATGCCTCCATCGTGCCCGTGCCGGACGCTTTCGTCCGAGTCTTTCGGAGAATCGCGTCATCGCTCTCGACGGACTCCGTGGACTCGCGGCGGCTGGAGTGGTCATCCACCACATGGTGCTCGTGCAGTCTCCTGCGACCCGCGATCTCTACGCCAGCGACCGCGCAGCAGACCTCCCGCTCTTCGGGTGGCTCCTCACCTACACACCGCTGCACCTCCCGTGGCTCGGAACCGCGAACGTGCTGGTCTTCTTCGCACTCAGCGGCTTCGCCCTGGCATCGCCACTCGTCGACCGCCCGGTCGGACGTCCGATCCGGTACTGGCTGTCACGCGGTGTCCGCCTGTACGTGCCAGCATGGGCTTCTCTCGCTTTCGGACTGGTGATCTTCTTCCTCGCAATCCGTCTGAGCCCGGACTTCGCGAGCACAGCATTCGCGGACCGCATCGAGCACCTCAACGCCTCGACCGTCGGCCGCGACGCACTCCTCGTCCCCGGACACGTGTCGAGTCTCGTCAACGGCGTGCTCTGGTCGCTCTCCTGGGAGGTGGCGTTCTCCTGCGCCGTTCCCCTCATCGCTCTGTGGCTGCGCCACTGCGAACGCAAGGGTGTGCCGACGCTCGGAGCGATCGTGCCGGTTGCCCTGCTGCTGGGCGCGGCCGTCACCGTCGACGTCGAACTCCTCCGTCAAGCCGCCCTCTACACCGCGACCTTCCTCGGCGGGGCCGGGCTCGCCTTCGCGCACCGTCACGCCGCCGCGAACGGCGGTCGGCGGCCGCTGAAGCCCTGGGAGACCGTTACGTGGTCGTTGGGCCTCCCGATCACGCTCTGCGCGCACTGGCTGGTCCTCCCGCTGGCGCCGACCGACGTCGTTCTCCGCTGCACGGAGGCGATCACCGCCCTGTCCGCGATCGCCACGGTCTGGTTCGTGATCAACGCACCGACGCTCAGGCGTCTGCTCGAATCACGAGTCGCGCTGTACGCCGGCACCCTGTCCTTCAGCCTCTACCTGACCCACGCACCGGTGCTCGAGTTCGTCGATGCTGTGTCCGGGCACGCACCATGGGCAACCCTCGTGGGAGCCACAGCGTCGGTCCCCGTGGCTGAGCTGTTCAGACGGGTGATCGAGCAGCCGTCGCAGTCCCTCGCTCGGACCATCCGCGGTCGGACAACCCGTCGGCACCGCGCTCCGACGCTGCCGGACTCGGACATCCCCTCGCACGCTTACTAGATTCAGGTGCATGGGAACAGCCTCCCGCGACCACGAGCCACCCGCAGCACCCGCCGTCGTGGCCGCGCTGCTCGGTCCGATGGCGCTCTACATGGGGTTCATCGTCCCCGCGGCCTCGATGGGGCGTCACGTCGTGCTCGGTGCGGTGTTCGGCATCGTGTGCATCGCCAGCGGCTGGCGCGCACTGTCGATCGCACGACGGACCCAACGAGGCGTGCGGGTCTGGTCGTGGATCGGGATCGTCCTCGGCGTGCTCGGACTCGTGATGCTCGTGTGGCAGCTGCTCGTCATCGTGACCGGCGGCGCCTTCCCCTCCCCGTTCTGGACGCCGTACGCCCACCGCTGACGCGGCCCCTCACCACCCGAGCGTGCCCGGCGCCCCCTTGAACGGTCCGACCACCCGCGAGGTGATCCACCCTCCGTAGAAGTCCCCCTCCTGCGCCTGGACCACCTCGCCGCCGACCTCGCACGAGTCCATCGCCGAGGGGTAGATCGCCACCCGGTCGCGCAGCTGCTCGTAGCCCGGCTCGGGCGTCGGGTAGTTCCACGCCGCCCGCGGAGCGACCACGTCCCCGCCCACCACGTCGAAGTACCGCGCGCGCCCCTTGAACTCGCAC
Organism: Curtobacterium sp. GD1; assembly: GCF_020882855.1. Lineage (NCBI taxonomy): Bacteria > Bacillati > Actinomycetota > Actinomycetes > Micrococcales > Microbacteriaceae > Curtobacterium > Curtobacterium sp. GD1. The sequence continues at coordinate 39,432 of NZ_JAFEVQ010000016.1, forward strand.
ATGCTCGACCCCTCGGCCGGCCGGAGCTCGAGGCCGGCCATCGGCACGTAGTACACCGGCGGGTGCGAGGTCTCGAGCACCCGCACCGCGTCGGTCGTGTCCACGACCACCTCGCCGCCGAGCCGCACGACCACGCGTTCGGGCACCGGCTCCACGGCGGGAGGCCTCGGGTAGTCCCACACGGACTCCTGGCCGGGGGCGGGCTCGGTACGGTTCGGTCGGCGCATGGGTCACGTCTACGCCGTCTCCCTGCCCGCGGGCCTGGAGGCGCGGCTCACCCCCGCCCCGCCGGCCCGGCCCGTCCGTGGTCGCCCGGGGCGCGGGGCGCGGGGCGCGGCGGACGCGCGGCGCCCGCAGGGTGCAGAGTGGGCGCGTGACGACGACGACACGCACCCTCTTCCGACGGAAGCCGATCGAGACGATCGACGACGAGACCGGTGGCGACGGCGGCCTGAAACGGCACCTCGGCCTCTGGCAGCTCACCGCGATCGGCATCGGCGGCATCATCGGCGCGGGCATCTTCACCCTCGCCGGCACGGTCGCGAACGGCGTCGCCGGCCCCGCGGTCCTCATCAGCTTCCTCGTCGCCGGTGTCGCGAGCGCCGCCGCTGCCCTGTCGTACGCCGAGTTCGCCGGCCTCATCCCGAAGGCCGGCAGCGCGTACACGTACGGCTACGCGGTCCTCGGCGAGATCGTCGGCTGGTTCATCGGCTGGGACCTGCTGCTCGAGTACACCGCGATCGTGGCGGTGGTCGCGATCGGGATCTCCGGCTACGTCGGGTTCCTCGTCGGCCAGTTCGGCATCGACCTGCCCGCCTGGATGCTCGGCGCACCGGGCACCGGCGACGGCCACGTGATCGACGTGTTCGCGATCATCCTCTGCCTGCTCACCGCGTTCGTCCTCACCCGCGGCATCCGCAGCGCCGCACGGTTCGAGTTCGTCGCCGTCGGCATCAAGGTCGCACTCGTCGTGCTCATCGTCGTGCTCGGCGTGTTCCACATCAACAGCGCGAACTACTCGCCGTACTTCCCGTTCGGCTTCGGCGGCGTGATGACCGGTGCCGCGACGGTGTTCTTCGCGGTGTTCGGCTACGACGCGATGTCCACCGCCGCCGAGGAGTCCACCGACGCCCGCAAGCACATGCCGAAGGCGATCCTGCTGTCGCTCGGCATCTCGATGGTCCTCTACGTCCTCGCGACCCTGGTGCTCACCGGGATGCAGAAGTACACCGACATCGACCCCGCCTCGGGCTTCTCGTCCGCGTTCGCCTCGGTCGGCCTCGGCGGCGTGGCGAACATCATCGCGATCGGCGCCATCGTCGGCATCATCACCGTGCTCGTGACCTTCATGCTCGGTGCGAGCCGCGTCTGGTTCTCGATGAGCCGCGACGGCCTCATGCCGAAGTGGTTCGCGAAGACCGACCCGAAGCGCCACGTGCCGACCCGCGTCACGTGGATCCTCGGCATCGCGTCGGCGATCCTGGCCGGCGTGCTCCCGATCGGGGTCGTGGCCGAGCTGACGAACATCGGCATCCTGCTCGCCTTCGTGGTGGTCTGCTCCGCCGTGATCGTGCTGCGCTACCGCCAGCCCGACCTCGACCGGCAGTTCCGGCTGCCGTTCATGCCGGTGATCCCGATCATCGGCGTCATCGCGTCGCTGTGGCTCGTGACGTTCCTGCAGTGGGAGACGTGGGTGCGCTTCGCGGTCTGGTTCGCGATCGGCCTCGGCGTGTACTTCGGCTACTCCCGTCGGCACAGCAAGCTGGCGACCGGCGAGGCGACGGGCAAGCCGATCGTCTGACCGGCGCCCCGTCGCCTTGCTCGCACCACGGGAACGGCCCCTGTCATGAGCGACGCACGCTCAGGACAGGGGCCGTTCGGCGTTCGAGGGCTCAGCTCGCCGAGCCGGAGCAGCTGGCCACGGCGTACGGGCCGGTGGAAGTCGACTCCTGGATGGTCTTTCCGTCAGCAGTGATCTTGCAGCTGATGGTCGTCGCGTCGGCGCCGGCCTGGGCGACGAGCGAGAACACGCTCGAAGTGAACAGGCCCTCGTCCGCGATCGGGACGTCCTTCGACCACGGAGCGGTTGCCGACGTGTCCTGCTGAGTCGAGCTCTTGCCGTCGTTGACCGTCAGGTAGCTCACGCTTGACAGCGTCTTGCCGTCACTCGTCACCTCATAGTGGACCGTGCGCGAACCCGCAGCCGCCGCGTAGAACGAAGCGGTGAGGATGCCGACCAGCAGGGCGATGACGCCGAGGATCGAGCCGGCAATTGCCAATCCGCGTGGCCGGTTCTTCTGCACGAGGCCGATGATCCCGAGGATCAGCGCAACCGCGCCGAGGAAGATCGAGACGAAGTTCACGATCGGAATCGCGCATCCGACGATCGCGACGATGCCGACGATCAGCGCGGTGAGTCCGAGTGGGTTCGAACGCTTCGGCGCATGCGGCTGGGGTACGTAGGCGGGGGGCTGATCCTGGGTCATCGGGTCTCCTTGGTACAAGCTGGGAACAACCCTGTGAGCCTAGCCAGCAGTGAGAGACGCTCGAAACCCCTCGTCCGGGTACCACGAAAGCGGGACCAAGCGGCGGGCTACGCGTCCCGGCGGTGCTTCCCCTTCGCCGCCGTCGGGTCGGCCATCGGGTGGTTGCGGAACCACCGCAGCAGCTCCCGCGACCGGCCGGTGTCGGCGCTCTGGTCCCCCGAGGTGAGGAAGTCGCTGAAGCCCTCCGGCGTCGCAGCGCCCTCGACGTCGCGGTCGTACGCCATCGACCACTCCGGGAAACGCCGGGTGTGGATGGACTCCTCGGCGAGGAGCCGCACCTCGTCGTGGCGCTCGTCCGCGAGGATCCGCTGGTACGTCGACAACACCTGCTCGTACGGTCCCTCGAGCAGCTGCATGAACCGCCCGTTGCGGTGCACGAGCAGCCCGGTCAGACCGTCGGCGGTGTTCCGGGCACGGGCGTGGGCGAGCACCTCGTCGAGGGCGTCGTCGTCGAATGGCTCCGTGGCCGCGCTCATGTAGACGAGTGACTGCAGCATGCCGTCGATCCTGCCCGCTCCGGCGCGCCCGCGACTCCCCCAGAACGGGACGCCGGACGTCCTACGACCGGATCTCGCGCATGTTCTGGGCCTGCCACCCCTCGGGGACCGACGCGCGGAAGGCCTGCAGCGCCTCCTCGTAGGTCTGCCCGGTCGCCTCGTGCGGCCTGGTCTCCTTGGAACGGGCGATCGCGCGCACGGTGGTCTCGCCGGTCGCCTTGCTCGTGACCGCGTTCACCTGCTGCAGCTCGAACCCGTGCAGGTCCAGGGCCTCGACCGCCGCCGTGCGCGCCGCCTCGATGTTCTCGCCGCTGCCCTCGGCCTCCGTCGTCGCGGTCGAGCGCAGTTCTCCTCGCAGTGTCGTCACCCACCAAGTATCGCGGCCCCCGGACAGGGTCTGTCGCACGCGGGTGCCGCACGCCATCATCGGGAACGCCGATCCGGAGGAGTCCCATGCGCCGCACCACCCTCACCGCAGCACTCGTCGTCAGCGTCGCCGCCGTGGTGTCGTCCCTCGTCGGTGTCGCGCCGGCGCAGGCCGCCGGGATGCCCGCAGCGATGAAGGCGCAGTACGACCACCATTACGGCACGTTCACCCCGTTCACGAAGTCGGGCAGCCGGAACGCCACGATCGTGCTCCCGCAGAACGCCCGCAGCGGGATCATCGTCGCGACGTTCACCCCGGCGGATGCAGAGCACACCGAGTTCGAGGTGCACGAGCTGAACAGCAAGGGCGGCCCGACCGGTTCGAACCCCATCGGCCAGGGCGGCAAGTACACGGGCCGCGTCGCCTACGGCACCGACTCGTGGCGGAAGCCCGCCGCGCTCAAGGTCGAGGCCAGGGGGCAGTGGACCCTGCGGTTCAGCCAGGTCTCGAGCGCCCCCGCCCTGACGACGTCGGGGCACGGCGACAACGTGATGCTCTACTGGGGCGCGACGGCCACCCGCCAGTTCCGGTGCACGACGACTCGTGTCGCGACGTGCATGCTCCGCGAAACCCTGCTCCGCAACGACTACGAGACCATCCCCGCCAGCGACAACGGCTCCGGCAAGGACCTCTCGAAGCGGATCACCCTGTCGAAGGGCCCGTCCGTCCTGCAGCTGAACGCCGGCAGCACCTGGTCGATCCGCTGACCCGGCGAGCGCCGGAGGTCGGTGGCACCTGGCACGATTGACCCGTGCCAGCCGCCCCGATGATCGACGCCGTCGACGTCATCCGTTTCGTCGGGCCGCAGGCGTTCGGCCGCGCGCGGGACCTCGTCCGGGCCGGCCTCGTCGACGACGCCGTCTGGCACGACGACGACGGCACCGTCACCGGCGCGGTGTCCGGCTCCGCCGACGACCCGTACGAACTCCGCATCGAGACCACCCCGGCCCGCGGCGAGTTCGTCCGTCCGGTCCGCAGCACCTGCACCTGCCCGCTGGGCGGCGACTGCAAGCACGTCGCGGCAGCCCTGCTCACCATCAACGCCCGCGCACTCGCCGCAGCCGCCGGCCCGAAGCCGGAACAGCCAGCTCCGCCGCCCTCGGACTGGAGGCACGACCTCGCCCGCCTCGCCGGCGACGACGAGCAGGTGGCCGAGCCACAGGGCACCCCCATGGGTCTGCAGTTCGAGTTGCGTGACGCGGTCTCCGCCCGGCTCGCCTCGCGTGCGCGAGCCGCCGGTCGCGCGCTGCCGACGGCCTCGCGGTCGGTGCGACTCGGCGTCCGCCCGGTGACCCGCAGCGACGCCGGCAACTGGGTTCGGGGGCAGCTGACGTGGGGCACGCTCCCCTACTCGATGAACCGGCTCGGCCTCTCCCCCGAGCAGCACGCCTGGTTCGTCCAGTTCGCCGCGCTCCACCGCGCCGGGCAGCTCGCCGGGCTCCCGGGCGAGGCCGACTGGATCCACCTCGACGACTTCGGCAGCCCGCTGCTCTGGCCGCTCCTCGCGCAGGCACCGGCCCTCGGCATCGCGTTCGTCACCGGCAAGCGCGAGGGCGGTGCCGTGCTCGGAGCCGAGGCGCGTGTGCTCCTCGACGTCGCCCGGCAGGACGGCGGACTCGTGATCGGTGCGAGCGCGGTCCTCGACGGCCGACCGGCGGCGCCAGGCACGGCCCGGACGATCGGCGACCACGGCGTCTACGTCTTCCGCGAGAGCCCCGAGTTCCACGTCGCGTTCGCCCCGACGGTCACCCCCGTGCCGGAGGACCAGCGGCGCATGCTCGTCGACGGCGCACGGATCACCGTTCCGGAGCCCGAGGTCGCCGAGTTCCTCGCCGACTGGTCCCCGCGACTCCGTGGCGCGCTCGGCCTCGTCAGCGCCGACGGCTCCGTCGAGCTGCCCGAGCGCACCCCGCCCGAGCTCGTGCTGACGACGACCTTCGAGCCGGCCCGGGCGCCCCGCACGGACGACCGCGTGCACCTGCAGTGGCGCTGGCACGTCGACGGGCGGAAGGACCCCGTCGCGCTGCACGGCCCCCTCCCGGACCTCGCCGGGCTGCGCGCGGCCGACGACACGGCCGGCCCGACCGGCCCCGGCGGCGGACTCGCGTGGTTCGAGGACGGCACGATCGACGGCGCCGACGTCGCGGTGTTCGCGAACGAGCTGCTGCCGGAGCTGCCGGCGCTCGGCGTCCGCACCGTCGTGCAGGGCGAACGCGTCGACTACGAACGGCTGACCGGTCGGCCGCACATCCGCGTGACGACCATGCCGTCGGACAAGCACGACTGGTTCGACCTCGGCATCTTCGTGTCCGTGAACGGTAAGCAGGTGCCGTTCACGCCGCTGCTCCGGGCGCTCGCGAAGCGGGACCGGCGGATGAAGCTCATCGACAACTCGTACCTCTCGTTGTCCGACCCTGCGTTCGACCGGCTGAAGGAGCTCATCGACGAGGCGCGCGACCTCGACGAGTGGGAGCCCGACCAGCCGATGACCGTGACGCCGCTGCAGGCCGGGCTGTGGTCCGAGTTCGACCAGTTGGCCGACGAGACCACGCACGACGAGCGGTGGGAGGCGATCGCGGCGGGGCTGCTCGGGGCGACGCCGCCGGAGACGGTGTCCGTGCCGGACTCGGTGCACGCCGAACTCCGGCCGTACCAGCACACCGGGTACGCCTGGCTGTCGTTCCTGCTGTCGCACGGGGTCGGCGGGGTGCTCGCGGACGACATGGGTCTCGGCAAGACGCTGCAGGTCCTCACGACGATCGCCGCCGCGCGCGCGTCCTCGCCGGACGCGCCGCCGTTCCTCGTCGTCGCGCCGACCTCGGTCGTCGGCAACTGGGCGGCGGAGGCAACCCGGTTCACGCCGTCGCTGCGCGTCACCACGATCGGCGCGACGACGCTGAAGGACCCCGGGCTCGTCGCACGCGCGGCTGCCGCGTCGGACATCGTCGTGACGTCGTACGCGCTGCTCCGGCTCGACGCGCAGGCGTACACGGACCTGCCGTGGGCGGCCCTCGTCCTCGACGAGGCGCAGTTCGTGAAGAACCCGCAGTCGCAGACGCACCGGGTGGCGGTGGACCTCCGCGCGCCGGTGAAGTTCGCGATCACGGGCACGCCGCTCGAGAACGGGCTGACGGACCTCTGGGCGCTGTTCCACATCGTCGCGCCCGGGCTGCTGTCGTCGTGGTCGCGGTTCGGGGACGACTACGTGAAGCCGCTCGGTTCGCCGGACCTCCGCGGGGCCGCGCGTCTGGAGCTCACCGCGCGGCTCCGACGGCGGATCCGGCCGCTCATGCTCCGGCGGACGAAGGAGAGCGTCGCCGCGGACCTCCCGCCGAAGCAGGAGCAGGTCGTCCGGGTGACGCTCGATCCCGCGCACCGGACCCTGTACGAGACGACGTTGAACCGGGAGCGTCTGAAGGTCCTCGACCTCATCGACGACCTCGCGAAGAACCGGATGATCGTGTTCCGATCGCTGACCCTGCTGCGGATGCTCGCGCTGTCGCCGGCGCTGGTCGACGGTTCGCGAGAGGACCTGTCCTCCGCGAAGCTCGACCTGCTGCTCGACGAACTCGAACAGCTCGCCGCCGAGGGTCGCCGCGCCCTGGTGTTCAGCCAGTTCACGTCGTTCCTCCGCATGGTGGCCACCGCCCTCGACGACCGGGGCGTCGGCTACGAGTACCTCGACGGCTCGACGAGGCGCCGCCCCGAGGTCATCGACCGCTTCCGGAACGGCACCGCCCCGGCGTTCCTCATCTCGCTCAAGGCCGGTGGCTTCGGGCTGACCCTGACCGAGGCGGACACCGTGTTCGTGCTCGACCCGTGGTGGAACCCCGCCGCCGAGAACCAGGCGGTCGACCGGACGCACCGCATCGGCCAGACCCGGTCGGTGAACGTGCAGCGGTTCATCGCCGAGGACACCATCGAGGAGAAGGTCCTCGCGCTCGCGGCGAAGAAAGCCGAGCTGTTCGCGACGATGATCGACGACGACGCCCTCTTCGCCGAGGACCTCACGGCCGACGACATCCGCTCCCTGCTGGCCTGACGCGCGGGCGCGCCGCTGGGCGCACGGTGCGGAGCCCGTCAGTCCGAGTGCTCTCGCCCACTCCGTACGCGGTCGTCGGCGCTCACGGAGGAGGCACCCCCACACCGACTGACGGAACGCGCACGGTGCGCGCTCCGGCGTCGCGCCCACCGTGACCGGCCGACGGAACGCGCGCCGTGCGGGACGGGAGGCGCGGGTCGGGCCCGCACCGCGCCTCCAGTCCGCCGGCGGCGCGGCAGCAGGACGAGTGACGTCCCGCGGGACCACGGCGGTGCGTGGTCCGGCGGGACGTGGGCCGTGCCGAGGGTCAGCGCGCGAGGGCGTCGATCGCGGCGACCTCGTCGGACGACAGCTCGATCCGGGCACCGGCGGCGTTCGACCGGATGCGCTCGGGGTTCGACGACTTCGGGATGACGACGAACCCGTGCGCGACGTGCCACGCGACGATGACCTGTGCGCTGTCCGCGTCGTGTGCGGTCGCGATGTCGACGAGCGTCGGGTCCTGCAGGTTGCTCGCCTTGAAGGGGCTGTAGCCCTCGAGGACGACCCCGCGGGACGCGAGCCCGTCCGCCACGGCACGGTCGAACTCGACGGGGCTCCACTTGATCTGGTTCACGGCCGGGGTGACCCCGGTGGCGCTGATGAGCTCGTCGATCTGCGCGAGGGAGTAGTTGCTCACCCCGACCGCCTTCGTGAGGCCGTCCGACTGCGCCTGGACGACCTGCTCCCACACGTCCGGGCGTGCCTCGCCGTTCGGCGGCCAGTGCACGAGCCAGAGGTCGAGGTGGTCGAGGCCGAGCTGGTCGAGGCTCTCCTCGATGGTCTCCCGCACGCGGTCGGCGTTGTCCGGCGGCAGCTTGGTCGTCACGAAGACGTCGTCGCGGGCGAGACCGGACTCGGCGACGGCCTTCCCGACGCCGCGCTGGTTGCGGTACCCGGTGGCGGTGTCGATGTGGCGGTACCCGGCCGCCAGTGCTTCGCCGACGGCGGCGGGCGCCTCGGCGTCGGGGATCTGCCAGGTGCCGAAGCCGAGGAGCGGCATCGACCCACCGGTGACGGACACGGACGGGTTCGCGTAATCGGTCATGCACCCGTGTCTACGCCGTGCCCGCGGAACGGTTCAGAGCGAGGCGGTCCACTCGGCGACGGTGACGACCTCGGCCTGCCGCGGGAAGACCTTCTCGGTGAGGACGCGGTGGACCTCCGCGTCGCCGTCGGCACACGCGTCCGAGAGGACCGTCAGCCCGAAGTCGAGGTCCGCCGCCTGGCGCAGCGTCGAGAGGACGACGCCGCTCGTGGCGATCCCGGCGAGCACCAGGTCGCGGACCTCGAGGCCGCGGAGCAGCACCTCGAGGTCCGACCCGGCGAAGGCACTGACGCGGAGCTTCGTCACGACGAGGTCGTCGTCCCCGACCCCGAACGCGCTGTGCACATCGGTCGATCCCGGAGTCTGGGACCCGATGCGCTCCCGCATCCCGCCGAACATCTTGTTCGTACGCGCGGCCTCGGGTGCGCCCGGCCGGAACGCCACGCGGACGAAGACCACGGGGATGCCGCGCTCCCGGGCGGCCGAGACCGCTGCCGTCGCCGCAGCCAGGGCCTCGTCCGTGCCGAGTCGTTCGACGATGCTGTTCTGGTAGTCCATGACGAGGAGTGCGGTGCCCACCTCGTGGACGCTACTCCGGCGGCCCGGGCGGCCGACCCTCCGCCGGGGTCCGGGGCGATGTCCGACGTGTCCGGCATCATCGTCGGTGCCCCGCACCACCGCACCACCGCACCCCGCACCACCAGGAGTTCCACCCACGCATGACGTCCCGCCGACGCCGCACCCGCACCAGCCTCACGTCCGTCCTCGTCGTCCTCGCACTCGCCGTCGGCGGGTACGCCCTGCACACCGCGGGCATCATCGCGCCCGACGCCGAAGCCGCACCGGCGACGACCAGCGCGCCCACGGGGACCGACGCCCCCACCATCGAGACGGAACCGGGCGCGCCGGGGACGACCCGCGCCTCCCGAACCGACGCGACGAGCGCGCCGAGCGCGACGACCGCGACGAGCGCGACCGACGCCGCAACAGCAGCCACCGCACGGGCGGAACTCGCCGCCCTGCCGGTCAAGGGCAAGGCCCCCGCCACCGGGTACGACCGGGTCGGCGACTTCGGCACCGCGTGGCTCGACGTCGACCGGAACGGCTGCGACACGCGGAACGACGTGCTGGCGCGGGACCTCTCGGCGATCACCCGCCAGGGCCCCTGCCGGGTGCTCACCGGGACGCTCGTGTCGCCGTACACCGGGGCGACGATCGGCTTCGTGCGCGGCGAGACGACCTCCACGCTCGTGCAGATCGACCATGTCGTCGCGCTCGAGAACGCCTGGCGGACCGGGGCCCAGCAGCTCTCGCAGCGTGAGCGGGAGTCGCTCGCCAACGATCCGGCGAACCTGTTCGCAGTGGACCAGCACTCGAACGCGCAGAAGCGTTCCGGCGACGCCGCGACCTGGCTGCCGGCGGACAAGTCGTTCCGGTGCACGTACATCGAGCACCAGGTGGCGGTGAAGACGAAGTACCGCCTGTGGGTGGCCCCCACCGAGCACGACGCGATGGAGCGGATCCTGCGGACCTGCTGAGCACGGCCGCAAGACAACAGGTGTAGCCTAACTCCCGTCGATGCGAATGCATCGTTCGGACTCGCTGCTCCACCGCGGACCCCGAGCCCTTCACCGTCGAAGACCTCAGGAGGCCTCCCCATGACCGCAACCAGCTCCCCCGCAACCAGCTCCCCCGCGAACCGCTTCACCGACCGCGTCGTCCTCATCACCGGCGGCGGCTCCGGCCTCGGCCGTGCGACCGCCGTCCGTCTCGCCGCCGAGGGCGCGAAGCTCTCCCTCGTCGACGTCTCCTCCGAGGGACTCGAGGCCTCGAAGGCCGCCGTGCTCGAGACCGCCCCCGACGCCGAGGTCCTCACCGCCGTCGCCGACGTCTCGGACGAGGCCCAGGTCGAGGCGTACGTCACCGCCACCACCGAGCGCTTCGGCCGCATCGACGGCTTCTTCAACAACGCCGGCATCGAGGGCAAGCAGAACCCGACCGAGTCGTTCACCGCCGCCGAGTTCGACAAGGTCGTCTCGATCAACCTGCGCGGCGTGTTCCTCGGCCTCGAGAAGGTCCTGAAGACCATGCGCGAGCAGGGTTCCGGCATGGTCGTCAACACGGCGAGCGTCGGCGGCATCCGCGGCATCGGCAACCAGTCCGGCTACGCCGCCGCCAAGCACGGGGTCGTCGGTCTCACCCGCAACTCCGCCGTCGAGTACGGCCGCTACGGCATCCGCATCAACGCCATCGCCCCCGGCGCCATCTGGACGCCGATGGTCGAGAACTCGATGAAGCAGCTCGACCCGGAGAACCCCCGCAAGGCCGCCGAGGAGTTCATCCAGGTGAACCCCTCCAAGCGCTACGGCGAGGCGCCCGAGATCGCCGCCGTGGTGGCCTTCCTGCTGTCCGACGACGCCTCGTACGTCAACGCCACGGTCGTCCCGATCGACGGCGGGCAGTCCGCCGCGTACTGAGTCACGCAGCCCGGCGCGCGGCCACCTCGACGTGCGCTGGGCATCGGCCTGGAGGCGCGGCGCACCCCCGCCCCGCGTGGCAGGCTGCGGACATGGCTGAGCAACTCACGGTCCCCCAGGCGTTCGCGCTCCTCCAGATCGAGTCCGACGGGCGGAAGTCCACGGACGTGCAGACCCTCGACGCCGGGCTCGCCGGTGCCGTCCTCGCGGACCTCGCCCTGCGCGGCGTCGTCTCGCTGCAGGACGGCTTCGTCGCCGTCGTGAACGGTGCGGCCACCGGCGACCCGGTCCTCGACGGCGTCGTCGGCACCATCGCCGCCGCTGACAAGCCCCGCAAGGCGAAGTGGTGGATCACCCGCATCGGCAAGCGACCGCTGCGGGACGACGTGTTCGCCGGACTCATCGCACGCGGCCTCATCACGCTCGAACAGGGCAAGACGCTCGGCATCTTCCCCACCACGAAGTACCCGGAGCGCGACGGTGGCCCCGAGGCGCTCCTCCGCGCCGGCATCGGCGACGTCCTCGCCGGGCGCGCCGAGCCCACGCCGTTCGCCGCCGCCGTCATCGGCCTGCTCGACGCGACCAGCACGCTCCGCAAGCAGTTCGGCAAGGTCGACCGGGCGCTCGTGAAGGAGGTCACCTCGGGCAGCTGGGCCAGCCCCGCGGTCAAGGCCGTGCTCGAGGACATCCAGACGGCGGCGATCATGGCGACGGTGGCGGCGAGCACCGCGGCGACGACGGCGACGATCTCCTCGAGCTGAGCCCGACCGCCGACGTCGGCGCCGCGGGAGCAGGTTTTGTTCCGGGTCCGTGACCGTTCCGGTTCGCGATCCCCGGCTTCTCCGAACCAGAACGGTCAACCAGCGGGCGCGGTCCCCGGTCGCCGTGCTGCGACGTCGTGACGACCCCGTCGGCCGTGACAGCATGGTCGACGACCCCCGGGAGGGAACCCGCATGAGCACCAACGACCAGACCGGATCCGCCTTCGGCCGTGGCGTCGACAAGACCCCGCCGACCGCCGCCGCCGAACTCCGGCGGCGCATGGCGACCTCGCCGGCCGGCTTCCTCCGCAGCGCCGCGTGGGTGCCGTGGCGACCCGCGGACGCTCCCGACGGCGGAAGCGTCGCGCACGTGGTCATCCGCGAGAAGCCGTTCGTCCCGGTGTTCACCGACCCCGCCGAACTCGCCGCTGGCCTGCCCGACACCGAGGGCCGCCCGGTGTCGATGTCCGAGCTCGTGACGGCGCTGCCGGAGGAGTTCGGCATCGTGGTCGACCCCACGAGTGCCGCCGAGGCGAACTTCCTGCACGCTGACGTCCTCGCGGGCATGCGCGCGCAGATGCAGAGCGGTGTCCACCTCGACGGGGACCCCGACCAGGGCTGACCCCGTCGCAGGGGCGCCCGTCCCAGTTCTGGGGATCCCTCACAGCCGCCGATCACGCGACGATGGTTCGGCAGCGAGAGGGGCGCAGATGGCGTTGGGTGGACCGGGACCGAGAGATTGGTCACCGTCGGGGTCGAACGATCAACGGGCCACCGGCCCGGTGAACCAGCGTCCGCTGTACGCGCCGTCCCCGTTGCTCGCCGTCCGTCCTGCTCGGAGGACCCGTCCGTGGGCGTTCGCGACCCTCTCGGTGGTGCTCGGGGCCGGGAGCGTGGTCCTCGCAGTGGCGGCACCGCAGCACGACGGTGTCGCGTCGGGCTTCGTCGTCTCGACCATCGGCGTCACCGCGATCGTCTCGGGAGTGCACGCGGTCCGGCGGGCCCGCTGGGGTTCAGCGAGTACCCGCGCGTTCGGGCGGGGCGGCGCGATGCTCGGCGTCGCCGGCTCCGCGCTGATGCTCTACGGCCTCGCGGCGTTCGGTCTGGCCGGGGTCGGTGTGACGCTCCCGGCGTTGTCACTCATGCCGACCGGGCCGGAAGCACCGGCTCCGGTGGGCGCTGCGGCACCGGCGTCCTCGGCCGGCACGGGCACCGCACCCTCCGCGGCCCCCGACCCATCTGCCCTTGCCGTGCCGACCGACGTCGGGGTCACGTCGGGGACGGCTGCGCAGGAACAGTCGATCCTCGTACAGCGGGCACCCTCGCGTTCACGATGCGCCAGCACTTCGGAGCCGGCCCCTTCCCCGCCGAGCTGGTGCGGGCGGAGGCACCGGGACGACTCATGTCGAGCGACGGAACGACCCTCGCACCACTCCTCGAGGGCACGCGAGTGCTGTACTCGGTCGCGTCCGACGGTTCAGCCTGGTCCGTGACGCTCGTCGGCCCGACCCACGGCTCGGTCGCCACCTACAGTTCGACGATCGGCACCGTGCAGACCGGATGAGCCACCGCCGTCCGGACCTCGAACAGGACGCGTCACGTCCCGACCGCCGTGACCACGGCTTCGGTCACGATGACGAGAACGATGAGGACGCCCACCAGGACGATCCCTTCGACCAGGCTCGCAACCGTCGTCATCACCACGAAGTCGACACCCTCGGCACGTGGCCCGAGCGGCTGCTCGGACCGGGCTCGACGAGCTCGATGAACCGAGACAGCAGCGACAGCCCGGCGATCGAGGGCGGCAGGCCCGTCGCCAGCGCCGGCGAGTACACGAGGTACGCCGCCCACTTCGCCCGCGACAGCGCCACGTTCAACCGGTTCGGCATGAGCAGGAAGTCGAGCCCGCGCGGGATGTCGGCAGCGCTCGACGCCGCGAGCGACACGATCGACACGACGGCCTCGCGCCCCTGGAACAGATCCACGGTGCCGACCTGCGTCCCCCGCAGTCCTGCACGGTCGAGGGCGTCGCGGATCACCGCACCCTGGGCGTTGTACGGCGCGACGACGATCACGTCCTCGTCAGTCAGCACGCGTTCGGTGTCACCGTCCACCCACCGCCGACCGACGACGTCCTGCGCGAGCGCGACGACCCGAGCCGCTTCCTCCACCGAGGACGTGGTGTTCCCCGCGTGCACGATCGGCTCCGGGTGGACGCCCGCGTCGATGCCGTCGAGGTGTCGCCCGGACACCATCGACGCGAGCTGCCCGTCGTACGACAGCGCCGACACCGACGCCGTGAGTGCCGGCTCCATCCGCCGGGTCCGCGCCAGGAAGTACCCGAACGCGTCCGGCAGCACGTGCTGGCCGTCGGCGAGCCAGCCGAGCGCCGATTCGTCGACGGGCTCCGGGTGGGACCCCTGCGACACCTGCGGCAGCTGCTGCGGATCCCCGAGGAGGAGCAGACGCGTCGCCGCGATCGAGGACGCGATCGTCGGCGCGAGGGAGAACTGCCCGGCCTCGTCCACCACGAGCAGGTCGAGGGAGCGGCGCGGGATCGTGCCCTCGTTCGCGAAGGTCCACGCGGTACCGCCGACGACCCCGCCCCTGCCGGTCTCGGCGCAGGACGACAGGAACGCGGCCACTGCGGCGTTGTTCTTCACGGGCGTCCACGGTGCCGACTCGACGTCGTCCGGGTCCGCTCCCGCCCGGGGCACCTTCACCACGCGGTCGGCGGGCGCCCCGGCCTGCACGACCGACGCCAGGAAGTTCTCCGAGGTCGCGTGCGACTGCCCGACGACCCCGACGCGCCAGCCGTACTCGCGCACGAGCCGCGCGACGATGTTCGATCCGACGTACGTCTTGCCCGTCCCCGGAGGGCCCTGGATCGCCAGGTACGACCGGTCGAGGCCGAGCAGCGTCGCGACCACGGCCGACACCGTGTCGTCCCCCTGCACGGGGACGATCGGCCCCCGCGGCGGGACCCGCCGGAGGAGGTCGAGCGCCGGATCGGGCAGCATGGCGGGCAGGGCGTCGAGGACCGCTTGTCCCCACTCCGCGATCGCCTCGGGCTGGGGCTTCGCCCGCGGTGGTGCCGCCGGTGCGAGGGCGACCGGGAAGTCCTCGTGCGGCGAGCCGCCGACCGGCAGGCTCTCCTTCACGAGCACCTCGAAGCCGTCACCGTCCTCGAACGCGTCCAGCACGACCGCGCGGGCCGACGCGCCCTTCGAACCCGGCGCCGGAGCGGCGATCGACGGCGGGAGCGGGTCGTCGTAGACGAGGTGGGGCGTGCCTCCTGGACGGAGCCGCGAACCGGGCGCGAGCGTCCCCGACAACCGGATCTCTCGGGACTGCGACCGGGCACGCGGCAGCGTGCCCCAGTCGCGCTCGACCGACGCCCGCTCGACGACCAGCACGTCGCGGGTGTCCGCCCACTCGTCCACCGGGTTCCGCAGGCGGTCGAAGTGGTCCTGCCAGAACGTCTTCGCCTCGCGCCGGTGGTAGTCGATCGCGGCTGCGGCGAGCGCCAACGCGGTCTGGTCGGGCGTGCGGTCGAGGGCGTCGACCCCGTCGAGCTGTGCGGCGAGCGCCGTGTACACGGGGTTCGGTTCGCGGTCGACCGGGATCGGCGGGAGCAGTTCGTCCGGCTCGGCAGCGACGGGCGCGGACGAGGACGCGCGCGCTGTCGCTCGGAGCGACAGGAGCCAGTCGCGCAGACGGAGGGTCGACCGGCAGTCGTAGGCGTTGTAGTCGGCGACCTCGTCGAGCATGTGCTGCCCGGCGGTGGCGTCACCGTTCCGGAGCTCCTCGATCGCGTCGACGTACGCCGTGATGCTGTCCGCCGCGTTCGTCACATCGCTGAGCCGCAGGTCCGAACCCATGTACAGCGGCTCGAGCTTCTTGATGGAGTAGCTGCGGCTGCCGACCACGAGCGCCTTGCGCACGATCGGGTACAGGTCGACGAGGACCCCCGCGCGGAGCAGGTCGTCGACGGCTTCCTCGCCGACGCCGTGCCGGGCAGCGAGGGACAGCAGGTGCGTCCGCTCGTACGCCGCGTAGTGGTAGATGTGCATCCCCGGGTACTCCTGCCGCCGAGCCTCGACGAAGGCGAGGAAGTCCAGCAGCGCCTGGCGCTCGTCGCGGATCGTGTGCGCCCAGAACGCCGTGAAGCGCGCCTCGGGGTCGACGAGCCCGAACAGGTAGTCGAGTCCCCAGTGCACGCCGTCCTCGGTGTGGAGCGGGTCCCCCTCGAAGTCGAAGAACACGTCGCCCGGGTCCGGCGTCGGGATCGCGTCGAGCGCTCGGGCGTCGAGCACCTCGAAGAGCGGCTTGGTCGTCCCGGTCGCCTGGGCACCGTCGGCTGCGGTCCGCGCGTGCTCGGTGTCGACCTGGAGGCGCGCCTGACGCACCAGCCGCGCTTGCGTCCCGCGCGGGAGACCGGGCACGGCCGTGGTCCGGTCCGCCAGCTCGTCGATCGTCCGCACCCCTTGCCGGATGAGCTTCGTCCGCTGGTCGAGTCGCATGCCCGCGACGAGGACCAGGTCACGGTGCTCGGCGACCTGTGTCGTGCACACGTCGCACCGGCCGCACGACGAGTACCGCGGGTCGGCCCACTGCAGCGACTCGGTCTCGGCCATCCGCTCGGCGATCACCCGCTGGAGCTCGGCGCGCTGCGTCCGGTACACCGGCGCGATGTCGGCGAGGTCGTGCGTGGTGGTCGTCCGGTCGCCGAGCACGAGGTGGACCTGCTCGCCGGTGGGGATGCCGTGCGCCTGCATCTGCTCGGCGTACGCGGCCAGCTGCAGCAGGGCGCTGATCTTGGCGTGGCGGGCGAGCTTGGTGTCGTACACCTCGTACTGGCCGCGGTCGTTCCGCATGATGAAGTCCGCGAAGCCGATGAAGCCCGGCGCCCCTGCCGTCGGCGGCGCGAAGAAGGTCGGTTGGTAGAGGACGTCTGCGCCGGTACGCATCGCGTCCAGCGCGGCCGCCGCTGCCGACGGGTACTCGGCCGGCGCCGGTCGGTCGAACTCGACGACGTCCCGCGTGTCCTTCAGGATGGCGAGGTAGTCGAGCTCGTGCTGGTCCCCCAGGCGTGCGGTGCGCTCGAGCATGTCGTCGTGCGACTCGGGCAGCGGTTCGCCCCGGCCGAGCTTGACGTCCATGCGCCGGAGGAACGCCCACTCGCAGGCCGCCCACGTCGAGAGGTCGCTCGGGCTGAGCAGGACCTGCCCGTCGCCGCCGATCTGCATGCGTCTCCCCCGTCTCCTCGGTGCCTTGCGAGCCTAGGCCCGCCCGCCGACACCACCATGCAGGAGTGAAATATGCATTGCGACATTCTGGTACTGCAGTCCATAGTGCTGTTGGATCCGCGACCGTCGCGGCTCCGTCGAAGAAGGGGAACCACATGACACGTCTGCGGAACACGATGATCGGGCTCGCTGCGACCGGCGCGCTGATCGCCGGAGGGGTGTTCGTCACCCCAGCAGCCAACGCAGCGGAAGCATCACGCACCGAGACGGACGTGATGCGCGAAGCGACGAGCCTCACTCCCACGCAGATCGAGCAGGCCATCGTCGAAGCGCGCGCGGTGGGCGCAGTCACGAGCACCGTGGCGACACCGGACGGCACGGTGACGACGATCGACCTCGGGGACGGGTTCGTCTTCGACCTCGTGACGGCGCCGACGACGCAGCGGATCGGTGCCGGCAGGGACTCCAAGGGAACCTTCGTGAGCTTCAACGCCACCGACCAGAACATGATCATCAGCGGCTCCGCGTTCGCCCTCGGCGCGGCGGTCTGCGCCGTGAGCGGCGGGACGTTCTGCGTCGTCGTCGGGGCGATCCTGACGGCTGCCACGGTCGCGATCACGGGCAGCGGCGCGATTCGCTGCGGGACGAAGCAGCTGCGGGTCTACCCGTTCGCGGGCGGCAAGGTCAAGCCGCGATGCGCCTGAGGCGTGCGAGCGCTGTGCGCCGGTTCGTCACCGGCCTGCCGTTCGCGCTGAGTACCAGCGTGGGCCTGGTCGTCCTCGGTTCGGTGTCGGCGACGTGGCCCGCGACCGCCGACCATTGGTACGGACCAGCACTGGCTGCGATCGCGTTGTTCCTCGCGATGGTCTCGACCGGCAGCGCGATCCGCCGCCGGAGGAACCGTCGGCCCTGAGCGACGGCACGCACAGCCCGTCGCCCGCACCGACGCCGGCGCGGGCGACGGCTGACGATCAGATCGTCAGACAGCGGCCACGCGGACGAAGCGCGGCCCCTCGTAGCCGTCCCGGGACACCCACGCCGTGAAGTCCGCGAGCGACCGCACCCAGTGCCCGCGCGCCCCGTACAGCGCCTGGTAGACGACCACCGGCTCCTCGATCTCGACGTCCCGCGCCACGAGGACCACCTCGTACTCGCCGCCCTTGAAGTGCCGGTACCGTCCAGGAGTCACATCGTCGACCATCCTCCCGATGCTAGGGCCGTCGCGGTCCCTAGACTCGGCTCCATGACCGAGCCGGCACGCACCGAACGTGGTCTCGACCGCCTCGTGAACTTCTCCGACGCGACCGTCGCCATCGCGATCACGATCCTGATCCTCCCGCTCGTCGACCTGGCCGGCGAACTCAGCGGGGGTCGGGGTGCCGGAGACCTACTGCAGGAGCACTGGCCGGCGCTCCTCGAGTTCTTCATCACCTTCTGGGTCATCGCCCGCTTCTGGACGCTGCACCACCAGGTGTTCGAGCACGTCCGCTCGTACAACATCCGCGTGATGCAGCTCAACTTCGTGTGGCTCGTGAGCATCGCGTTCCTGCCCTTCGCCGCGAACCTGCTCAACACCGAGGTCGAGGGCGACCGGGTCGCACACGCCCTCTACCTGGGCAGCATGGTCGTGACGAGCCTCACGCTGACCGCGATCGAGTGGGAGCTCCGCCGCTCCCCGGAGCTGCTGTCCTCGCCGCTCGGCGACTGGCGGAAGGGTCCGATCGCCGCCGTGCTGCTCGCCCTCGCGCTCGTCCTCTCGATGATCTTCCCGTCGATCGGCCTGTACTGGGTGCTCCTCCTGGTCCTGCAGGGCACGCTGGGCCGACTGCTGCCGAAGCCCCGCACCTGACTCGACCGAACCGGACGCCGCGGCTCGTCACACGCGGTCATGTCGATGCTCCCGACCACCTGAGGACGTACCGTCGCGACATGACCGTCGCCGCAGCAGTCGCCGTCCTCGTGGGAGTCCTCGCACTCGCCACGGCCCTCGGCCTGCTCCTGCGCGCCCGGACCGGCCGGGCCCGCCCCATGCGGACGAACGACACCCGCACCACCACCACCGACCCGACGACCGCCGACCTCGCCCCCGCCGAGGCCTTCGGCACCGAGGCCACCCTCGTCCAGTTCTCCACCCCCACCTGCGCCCGCTGCCCGGCCACCCGGCGCCAGCTCGACGCCCTCGCCGCCGCGCACCCCGGCGTCACCCGTCTCGAGATCGACCTCGCGGAACGCCCCGAGCTCGCCCGACGCTTCGCGGTCATGCAGACCCCCACGGTCCTGCTCCTCGACCGAGGCCGCGCGGTGCACACCCGGTTCGGCGGCCCGCCACGACCCGCCGAGCTCACCGCAGCCCTCGACACCGTCCTCACAGCACCAGCAGCAGCACCAGCAACGACCCCCGGAGACCAGTCCCCATGACCGCCACGATCGACCCCGCCCGCGGCATCGACCCCCGTTCCCCGAGGTTCGGCGCCGCCATCACGACCGTCCTCCTCGCGGCGACGATCGTCCTCACCCTGATCCCCGCGACATGGCCGATCGGTATCGCACTGCTCGCCGTCATCGTCGTGTTCTTCGCCATCGGCGGCATCGCCGGCATCCGCCGCCACCCCTACGGCGCGTTGTTCCGCCGGCTCGTCCGCCCGAGGCTCGGCCCGCCCGCCGAGCTCGAGGCCCCGGAACCCCCGACCTTCGCCCAGCAGGTCGGCCTCGTCATCACGGCCCTCGCCCTCGTGTTCGCGCTCGTCGGCGTCCCGTACGCGGCCCCCATCGGTGCGGCGATCGCACTCGTCGCCGCGTTCCTCAACGCCGTCTTCGACGTCTGCATCGGCTGCCTCCTCTACGTGTGGCTGGTCCGCGCAGGCGTCTTCCGCCAGCGGTCCGCGGTCTGATCACGGGCCTGGAGGCGCGACCCGCCCCCGCGACGCAGGTCGCGTCGTCGAGGTGATCCGCGCCTCCTGGCATCCGTGCCCCGTCTCGTAGGCTGACCGCATGGGGGACCACACCACACCATTGCTCAAGAAGGTCGCGACCTACCTCGCCGACCACGAGAACTCCGGCGCGGCCGACATCATCCCCGGCTACGCGCCCCCGACCAGCTCCCGCCCGAGCCGCCGGATCGAGGTCGGCGGTCGCCTCACCCTCACGCCCGAGGTCATCTGGTTCCACGCCCACCCGCTCAACTTCGCCCGCTCCGACTTCGGGATCCCCGTCGAGGAGATCGCCCGACTCGACGACGTGTCGAGCGGCCTGCGGAAGAAGGTCCGGATCACCCTGCGGAGCGGGATCGAGCCGACCTTCCTGATGTGGGGCATCCCCCGGTTCATCGAGGCGGTGGAGCGGGCGCGCAGCGCGCTCTGAACGGACGGACTGGAGGCGCGGCTCGCCTCCGCCCCACAGGTGGCGGCGGAGGATCCCCCCACGACATCCTCCGCCGCCACGACTCGAGCGCGCGTCGGCTCAGTGCGTCGCGAGCGCCTGCTCGCTCAGCGCGACCAGGTCGTCCGCGCGCAGGCTCGGCCACCCGTGCAGGAGCTCGCGCCACTCGGCCGGCAGCGCAGCCGCGCCGTACAGCGCACCCGCCAGCCCACCGGCGATCGCGGCCACCGTGTCGGTGTCGTTCCCGGTCCGGACCGCGCGGACGAGGGCGTCCTCGAGCGACGAACTCCGCTTGACCGCCGAGTACGCGGCCTGCATCGCGGACACCACCCACCCGTTCGAGTCCGTGAAGTCGACCGGCTCGGAGTGCTCTGCCGTGACGAGCCGGTCCACCCACAGCCGACGCTTCTCGAGGTCGAGCAGGTCGAGGCCCCGCAGCACGTCGAGCTCGCCGGTGAGCACCGCGTGCCGGATCGCCACGCACCAGAGCACGCACGCGTCCCCGGCGTCCGACTCGTCGTGCGTGAGGTCGCTGATCGCCCGGGCGGCCTCGGCGAGCCGGAGCTCCTCGTCGGCCGCGCCGGTCAGGTACCCGAGCACGAGCGGTGCCGTCCGCATGAGCGATCCGTTGCCGGCCGACCGCCCCTTGTACTCGTGTTCCTGCCGGGCCGCAGCGCGTGCGTGGGAGGCGACCCGCGCCTCCAGACCCGTGAGGACGTTGCGCGTCTGGATGCCGACGTCGGGCGCGGTGACCGCCCACGCTGCCCAGGCCGCGACGAGGCCGTCGAGCGCTTCCTCGGATGCCGGGTCGCCGCCGCGCGCGAGCGTGCGGAGGATCGGGACGGCCATGCTCGTGTCGTCCGTCCACTCCCCCGGAGCCCAGCCGAACGAGCCGCCGCCGGCCATCCGGATCGGGGTGGGTTCGGGGACGGCGGGGCGGAACTCGTAGCCCGCGCCGAGCGCGTCGCCCGCGGCGGAGCCGATCACGGCACCGATCGCCCGGTCGGTCTGTTCGGTGGTCAGCACGGCCGCCTCCTCAGGTTTGCGCGGAATTGCGTAAAACCGAGTCTGCACGATCGTCGCAGTTTGCGCAAGTGTGCGTAAACTCGCTGCCATGGCGAACCAGTACCGCGATGCGAGCGGCAAGCGGCTGACGGACTACCCGCGGCCGTCCGTCGCCGTCGACACCGCGGTGCTGACGGTGTCGACCGGGGGCGACCTCTCCGTCCTGCAGGTGTGCGACGCGACCGACGGCGACTGGCGACTGCCGGGGACCTTCGTGCACGAGGGCGAGCGGTTGGCGTCGGCAGTCCTGCGGTCGCTGTCGGACAAGGCCGGCGTGACGGGGCTGGCGCCGACGCAGCTGCACGTGTTCGACGACCCCGCGCGGGACGACCGGGGATGGGTGCTGTCGGTGGCGCACCTCGACGTGGTGCCCTTCGCCGCACTGTCGTCGCTGAACTCGTCACAGGCGCGGCTGGTCCCGGTCGACACCGCGACGGGGATGGTGCACGGGCACGACGACATCGTGGCGTTCGCGGTGGCATCCTTGCGGGCGTCGTACGCTGCGGCACCCGATCCGCGAGGCCTCCTGCCCGAGCCGTTCACGATGTCGGAACTGCGGCACGTGCACGAGGCCGTCCGTGGCGAGCGGCTCCTGCCCGACTCGTTCCGCCGGGCGATGCTGCCGCTGCTCGTCGACACGGGGTCGCGCGCTGCCGCGGGCCCGGGCAAACCGGCGACCCGGTACCGGCGCGCCTGAGGTCGCCTGCTTGGTGAGCAGAAAGTGTCGGGTCCGAGGCGCCGACCCGACACTTTCTGCTCACGGAACGCGCCGACGAAAAACGAAAGTAACTTGCAGCACTGGCGAGTGTCGGTGCAATGCGCTTTCATGGATCGCATGACGATCGCTGACCGTACCGACCGCGCCGACGCGTTCGCCCTCGTCCGGACCCAGTCCGGCGCGATGCCGACGAGCATGCGCGCGATCGCCGACGCCGTACTCGACGACCCCGGCACCGCGGCCACCACGAGCGCCGCCGAGCTCGCCGACCGCGCCGGGGTGTCCCCCGCGACCGTCTCCCGCTTCGCCCAGCACCTCGGGTTCGCGAACTTCGCCGCACTCCAGCGCAGCATGACCCGCGCCGTCGAGCGAGGCATCCACGAGCGGCGCGAGACCGAGATCCACGCGGGCGTCAGCGTCGACGACGACGTCACCACCGTCATCGCGAAGGTCACCGAGGACGTCCGCGCCGTGATGAGCGACACGCGCGCCACGCTCGACCCGTTCACCCTCGAAGCCGCAGCGGTCCGCATCAGCGAGGCCCGGCGGGTCGTCCTGTACGGCGTCGGCGCGAGCGGCATCGTCGCCCGCGACCTCCACCTCAAGCTCGAACGCATCGGCATCGCGAGCTCGATCGCGGACGACCCGCACAACGCCCTGACCCTCGCGAGCGTCCTCGGCCCGAAGGACGTCCTCGTCATCACGAGCCACTCCGGCACCACGGTCGAGGCGCTCGAGGTCGCCACCGAGGCCAAGATGCACGAGGCCACCGTCGTCGCGATCACCGGCCACGCCACCTCGCCGCTGACCCACCACACCGACCACGTCCTGCTCGGGGTCGCCGGCGCCGAGAGCGACCTCCGCCCCGCCGCGATGGGCAGCCGGATGAGCCAGCTCGCCATCGTCGACGCCCTGTTCATCGTCGTCGCCCAGCGCACCGACGAACGCTCCCGCCCGCTCCTCGCACGCAGCCGCCACGCGGTCCGCACGCACCACCGTTCCTGAATCGAGCACCATGCACCACCACGACGACCTCCGCGAGGAGCTGCAGCACCTCGCGACCGAGGCCACCGACTCGTCCCTCGACGACATCGACCTCGTCTCCACCCTCGAGGCTGCCCAGCGCATGAACGCGCTCGACCGCAGCGTGCCCGCGGCACTCGAGCCGTGCCTCCCGGCCATCGCCCTCGCCGCCGACTCGATCGCCGCAGCGTTCTCGCGCGGCGGCCGCCTGATCTACGTCGGCGCCGGCACGCCGGGCCGGCTCGGCGTCCTCGACGCCAGCGAGTGCCCGCCCACCTTCGGCACCGACCCCGCGCAGGTCGTCGGCGTCATCGCCGGCGGTTCCGTCGCCCTCACCACCGCCGTCGAAGGCGCGGAAGACGACGAAGCAGCCGCCGTCCGCGACCTCGACGCGCTCGGCCTGACGGCCGACGACGTGGTCGTCGGGATCAGCGCGTCCGGCAGGACGCCCTACGTCATCGCGGCCATCCTGGAGGCGCGGCGCAGGTCCGCCCTGTCCGTCTCCGTCGCGTGCAACCCCGACTCGGCCGCGGGGCGGGAAGCCGACATCGCCATCGACGTGGTCGTCGGTCCCGAGTTCATCGCCGGGTCCACCCGTCTGAAGGCGGGGACCGCGCAGAAGCTCGTCCTCAACATGCTCACCACGCTGGCGATGGTGCGCAGCAACAAGACGTACGGCAACCGGATGGTCGACGTGCGTGCGACGAACGAGAAGCTCGTCGCACGGTCGTTCTCGCTCGTACAGGACGTGACCGGGGCTGCGTCCTCCGACGTCGCTGCTGCCCTCGATGCTGCCGACGGCGAGGTGAAGACGGCCATCGCGATGATCCTCACCGGGTCGTCGGCGTCCGTCGTCCGTTCTCGGCTCGCTGCTGCTGACGGTTCCTTGCGCGCCGTTCTTTCCTGATCCTTCCCGTTCGTCCTTCCTTCCCCCGAGGAGCACCATCAATGACCGATGCACAGCAACTCGCACAACAGATCCTCGACACCGTCGGCGGGTCTTCGAACATCGCCGACGTCGAGAACTGCATGACCCGGCTGCGGGTCGAGGTGGCTTCTCCTTCCTCTGTTGATCTGCCGGCGCTCCAGGCCACCGAGGGGGTCATGGCAGCGATCGCCGCCGGGTCCAACCTGCAGATCGTGCTCGGGCCGGGGTTGGTGGACCGGGTGGCTGATTCGCTCGGGTCCTTGCGTGCTGCTCCTGTTCCGGGTGCGTCCTCGGCTTCGGTGTCGCCCGAGGAGCTGGCAGCGCGGGGCGCGTCGATCAAGGCATCCGCCCGTGCCCGTTCCGACGGCCGCACCATGCGTGCCATCCGTCGCATCTCGGCCATCTTCATCCCGCTCATCCCCGCGCTGATCGCCTGCGGGCTCATCGCCGGGATCAACGGCATCCTGACGAACCTCGGGTGGCTGCCCGGGGTGACGCCGTTCCTCGGCGTGCTGTCCTCCGGGTTCCTGTCCCTGCTCGCCGTGTTCGTCGGGATGAACGCCGCGAAGGAGTTCGGCGGGACGCCCATCCTCGGCGGTGCCGTCGGCGGCATCATCGTCGCCGCCGGTGTCGCGAACGTGACCGTGTTCGGCGAGACCCTGGCGCCCGGGCAGGGCGGTGTGCTCGGAGCGCTGGCGGGCGGCATCCTCGCGGCGTACGTGGAGCGCTTCATGCGGAAGGTCACGCCCGACGTCATCGCGCTCATCGTCGTGCCGACCGTGACCGTGCTCGTCGCCGGGTCCGTGACGCTCGGCATCCTGATGTCCGTCGCCGGCGTCGTCTCCGTCGCCATCGGCACCGCGGCGACCTGGCTGCTCGCGAACGGCGGGGCCTTCGCCGGGTTCATCCTCGGCGGGCTCTTCCTGCCGCTCGTCATGACGGGGATGCACCAGGGGCTGATCCCCATCCACGCGACGCTCATCGAGCAGACCGGGTGGACCGTGCTGCTGCCCGTGCTGGCGATGGGTGGCGCCGGGCAGATCGGTGCGTGCATCGCGCTGTGGGTGCGGTTCCGGTCGAACGCCTCGCTCGTGCGGACGATCCGTGGGGCACTGCCGGCAGGGTTCCTCGGGGTCGGCGAGCCGCTGATCTACGGGGTGACGCTCCCCCTCGGGCGGCCGTTCATCACCGCCTGCATCGGTGGGGCGTTCGGTGGCGGGGTCGTCGGGCTGTTCGACCAGCTCGGGCACTCCGTGGGGGCGATCGCCATCGGGGCGTCGGACCTGTCGCTCATCCCGCTGCTGAACGGGTCGTCGGGCTACGGCTGGGCGTTGCTCGGGTACGGGTCGGGGCTCGTGGTGGCGTACGTGGTGGGGTTCGTGGCGACGATGTTCTTTGGCGTGTCGGACTCGGTGCGGGCTGATCTCGAGGCGCAGTCGGCGGCTTCGCCGGGAGACCCTGTCGCGCCGGACGCGCCGCTCGATGTGCCGATCGCGGCTGCGTCAGGTACCAGTCGCTGATCGTTCGCTCCCTCACCGGGTCGTTCGACACGCGTCGATCCACAGATCCGCGCCTCGGTCCTCGCAGCGATGACCGGCCGACGAGGATCGGGGCGTGGAGGAATGGGAAGCGGACGACGCTCGGCGACGGCACATGGCTCGCTTCGGTCGGCGCGACACGGCGCCCGAGCTGGCGTTGCGTCGAGAGCTGCACCGGCGAGGCCGGCGGTTCTTCGTCGACCGTCAGGTCAGCCGGCAGTCCCGCGTTCGACCCGACATCGTCTTCCCGCGAGCACGGATCGCCGTCTTCGTCGATGGGTGCTTCTGGCACTACTGCGAGGAGCACGCCCATCTGCCGAAGGCGAACGCTGAGCTCTGGCGTCGGAAGTTGCTCGCCAATCGCCAGAGGGACGCACAGAACCAGGCGATGCTGGTGTCGGATGGCTGGCGTGTGTTGGTGTTCTGGGAGCACGACCGTCCCGAGCACGCCGCCGCATCCGTGGAGCACGCCCTCGACCAGTGGAGTGCGATCGCTGGTACCGCGGTGAGGACGCCGGGCAGGATGGAACGCATGATCGAAGTCGTCGCCGGCGTACTCACCCAGCCCGACGGTCGTGTACTCGCCTGCCGAAGAGCCCCGGGTCGATCTGCGGCGGGCCAGTGGGAGTTCCCCGGCGGGAAGGTGGAGCCGGGAGAATCCGCTGAGGAAGCCCTGCGACGAGAACTGCGCGAGGAGCTCAGCCTCGACGTCGTCATCGGCGAGCCGATCGACCGCTCCGTCACCCGTGTGGGCGGCATCGCCATCGACCTCGCCACGTACCGTGTCCCGTGGTTCGGACCCGGGCCGACGTCGAGCACCGACCACGACGAGCTGCGCTGGCTCTCCCCCACCGACCTCGGCTCGCGCCGATGGGCCACGCCCGATCTCCCCACCGTGCGGGTGCTGACCGACGGACCGGCTACGGCCTGACTTCCCGGAAGTCCCCACTCGAGCTCGGCCACCACACGGTGATCCCGACCGAGGTGCAGAGCTCCACCATCGAAGCATCCGGTTCGGACGGCAGAACGACGGCCGGAGTCACCGACAGACCGCGACGTCGCGCGACCGCCGCGTAGTCGAGTGCCTGCCCGATCGCAGTTCGGACGTAGGCGCGGGCGGTCGACTTCTTCGCCTCGACGACCTGGCTCAACGTCGGGACGTACAAGTCAGGCACGATCGTCACCCCGTCCTCCGTGAGACGAAGCACCTGCACGTCTTCACCGCGAGCACGGAGCCATTCGCCGAATCGCGACTGCAGCTCGAACTCACGACGGGAGACGGACCGCACCGACTCGCCTTCGTCGACCCTGCGCACCTGGTACTCACTGAAGTCGAGCGGTTGCCACGGGGTCATGGCCGGAGGCACGACGGTCGCGGGCCCTGCGCTCGAAGGCGCGCCCGCCTCGTCGACGAGGGCTGGCAAGAGCGACGTGTTCGCGTCGACTGCGACGAGGTTGAACACCAGCCCGTCCCGCTCATGGGACGAGCCGGTCCCGGGGAATCGTTCCAAGGTGTACGACGGATCGTCGAGCGCGAAGCTCCCGACGTAGGTAACCGTGCCCTGGCCCCGGAACACGCGGATCGGGCGACCGATCTCCTCGGATTCCGCGAGGGCCTTGTTGTTCCCAGTGAGCTTCTGATCACCGTTCTGCCCTTGTCCGGTGTAGCGGAACACACCATCGGCGCGGAGACCCTCGTGCACGCCGTAGCCGTGCTCTCCACCGCCGTCATTCGTGAAGACGAACATCTCATCCGTCTTCGTAGCACGGGTGATGCCGCCCTGCCAGCTTCCGCCGAAGCGGTTGTGCAGCTCGCGCCGGGCGATGCTCGAGCCGATCGGGATGTCCCAGACCATTACCATTCCCCTCGTTATGGGAACGGTAGGCGAACGGCTTCCCGACTTGCCAGAGCGGCTGCGCCCCCAAAGAGGGTGCACGCGAGAACATCGGCCACGTTCGAGTTCCTGAGGACAGCCGCCGACACGACGGAACGACCAGGCTCACCTGACCGGGCGCTGTTCGACTGGCATTCAAGATGCGGAGCGCGACCGAGGTCCGGCTGGTCTGCGAATGGCGGACGCCGGAACTGACCAACTCCGGTCGTTCAGCGCACTTGACTGCTCATGCTTCGCATGGAGGCGCAGGTCGCGGGGACTTCCGCTACATGTACGCGCGCAATTGCGCTCGCAAATTGGGGTCACTGACGTACACGAACGTGCCACGCACTCCCCGCGTGAGGAGAACAGAGTAGATGTTGGAGACCAGCCTCAGCAGATCGGCGTCGGTGTAGGTGATCCCGAGCCGCGGGTTGTTCTCCATGCCCTTCTTGTCGAAGTAGTTCGACCGGTCAAACACGATCCCCTGCGTGACCGGGTCGAATCGCAGGTCAGGGCCGATGATGACCCCGACGTAGTTCAGGTCGTACCCCTGCACAGTGTGGATCGAGCCGACTTGGTCGACCGCACCCGCTGAGGTGATCCAGTCAGTCTGTGTCTGGTTCCACTGGAGCTCTCGACCGTCGATCTCGATGTCCACGGCGCTCTTGTCGTGCTTGCTCTTCCACTTCCAGGCGTAGCCGGCGACGAGCCGCGAGAGACCTACTTCGTCGTCGCGTGCCCGGATGGCGTCGTGCATCTCGCCCAGGTCGTCGAACATGCGAAAGTCGTACTCGCCGAACGTTCTCGGCGCCGGTGATTCCCCACGCATGATCGCACGCACGTAGGACACGTAGTCGGCCCCGCCTTGCACTCGCATCTGGGTGAACAGTCGGTAGTACCGATCGTGTCGCTTCGCTGTGTCGACGAGTGCTGATTGCAGCTGCTGCGGTAGATCGGCCGGCCGTACGCTCTGCTCAGAATCGAGGAGGAATATCTGGTGCGTGCTCCGGTCCCGGATCCAATCGAGTTGGGTGTAGTGATCTTCATCAGCCCCGAAGAGTTGCTGATTGATCTCGCCGAAGCTCTTGTTCTGCGGTCCCGATGCCTGATTCGCGCGGTGGTTCAGTCGGTGCGACTCGTCAACGACCAGTAGGTCCCACTTCGCAGCACTCTTCCCGACTTCGAAGGGACTGAGCACCATCGTCTTCTCGAGGCCAGGGGTCTTGCGGAACACTCTCTTCAACGAGGAGCGGAGTGCCTGCTGCGGCACGACGAGACCGATGCGAAAGTCAGCCAGCAGGTCACGGTTGTCCTCGGTGAAGTAGTCCGAGAACATCGAGTCGCCGTCCACCTCGTCGACCCCGACGCCGTTCGCGATGTCTCGGAGAAGCTTGAGCAAGTAGACGGCGACGATCGTCTTGCCCGTTCCCGGGTCGCCCTGCACGACGATGGTGCTGCTGGAGCCGGTCAGCAAGTCGTCGAACAGCCCCTCGAGGATGTCCTCCATCACGACGGCCTGATCGCGGTTGAGCGCCTTGAACGGCGAAAGCTTGAACAGCTCGCTGTTCTCGATCTCGGCGATGCTGCGTGTGAAGAGTTTCTGCTCGCGCAGCGCTTCGAAGATCTCCTCGAAGGTCTCTCGGTACCTCGCCCGGTCGTAGTAGTCCGCGTTGACGACACCCTTGTTGCTGTTCAGGACCGTGTACTTGTCATCGCCGGCGAACAAACCGATCAGTTGCGACTCCAGGTCCAGACACACTGACTTGTTGAAGGTGCTGTCGAGCACCAGGCGCACTGCCTTCAGCGACCGACGGTCTGCGGAATCGAGGTGCTGCCGCATGCGGGAAGCGGTGTTGAGGGTCTCGCCGACGTACACACGCTTGCCGTCATCGAGGATGTAGACCACCGGCCAGTTCAGGAACCGAGGGTCTTCTTCGCGCCACAGCCGCAGGTGTCGCTCGTTGAACGGGAGCTGCGCGATGTCAAAGCTGGTCATACTTCGTGCTTCGTCCTCGGGCCTGATCGATCGGGTACTTGTCCCGAGTGATGGCGAGTTTCTCGCGGATGATCTCCGCGGGATCGAACCCGAGTCGATCGGCGAGGAGATGGCAGTACGTCAGGACGTCAGCGAGTTCCGATCGGACTCGATCAATGTCGGCGTCCGGGGTCCACTGGAAACACTCAAGTAGCTCCCCGGCCTCGATCGAGATGCTCTTCGCCAGGTTTTCCGGTGAATGGAACTGCGCCCAGTCTCGCTCTTCGACGAACACGCGAATCTCCCCGCGCAACCCCTCATCGCTCATGTCGGCACGGTAGCAGGCCGGTGGCGTCTCGCAGCCGAGCGACAGGGGGCGAGGAAAGGCGGCTCCCACCCGAATGGGTGCTGTCCCGACTCCTCGCTTCACGGGAAGATGGACGGCGCGAGCGACCACGATGTGAGGGGAACATTCAGTGCTACGTAGAGCCGAGAACGTGTCGATGAGGCATCGCGTGAACTTGTTCACGCGCAGAGGCCGGGTCGAGCTGACCGTCGGACGCTCGACCTACTACGTGGGTGCAAAGCTCCGGAAGGACGAGCTCAGCGAGGCCTTCGCTTCATCTGATCGTAAGCCGGTCAAGATCGGGCGTGTGAAAGAGCGCCAGTACTGGTGGTTCCGCGGGCGATGGTTCTGGGACAACGACGCGCTTCTGCCCGAGCAGGTCTTCGCGTTGCTCGAGACCAGGGACCGACGCCAGGCCGCGACGATCGCTCGAGCACACACCATCGCAAACAGTCCGTCGCAGCCCGCGGAGCACCGACGCGGCGCAATCCCAAGGGACGTGAAGCAACTCGTCTGGGCTCGCGATGGCGGCCGCTGCGGCACCTGCGGCTCGAACATCGAGCTACAGTTCGATCACATCATCCCGGTGTCACGCGGCGGGAGCAGCGAGCCAGAGAACCTCCAGGTGCTGTGCGGACCGTGCAACCGGCGCAAGGGCGTCGCCGTCGGTTGAGTGACGAGCGCCATCAGCCTTGGTGGAATCGAAAGACTGGCTCCGTGACGGGCTCTGAAATCAACCTCGCTCGAGCGCTCCTCCTCATCATGACGTGGATCATGATCGCTTCCCTGGTCGGGTGCGCTCAGACCGGTCAACATCGAGAATCGGCATCCAATGCACGGGGCGACGTGGTCGCTTTTGTCAAGCGAACGATGAAGGCTGCCGGCGGTGATTGGACCGCGCTCTCAGACGGACCCGCATCGTCGGAGTGCTCAACGGGCAACGACAGCTCAGGCGTCACGTTCTCGTGGGACCAGGAGCGGACCGGCGCTACGGATCCAGAGTCGCTCGTCCGTGCGGTTGCGAAGACGTGGAAGCAGCACGACTACGACGTCACCATCAAGCAGGACACGATCGACGACGGTCGGCCGCTCTGGTCAGCTGTCACCACAGGTCAGGCGGTCGAATCCATCTCGGTCAATGCCAGCCCGCGACGCGTCTCGATCGAGGTCCAGTCGGCTTGCGGGACTGGCGACATCACAGACTACGAATAATCGCCGGCGCCGACAGACGAGAGACGCGGCACCAACCTGCACCGCGCCTCCCGACCTTCACGCTCTCGTCAACTCACCACGTCAACACGAACCGCCCCCGCGTCCCCCCTGCCTCGAGCCGCTCATGCGCCTCCCCAGCCCGCGAGGCCGGCAGCACCTCCGCAACCCGCGGCGTCACCGTCCCACTCTCCACCGCATGCCGCAGCTGCTCGAGCTTGTCGAACGACCGGTACTCCGCGAACACGGCGATCTGCTCGAACCGGATCCCCCGAGCCCCGTTCCCTTCCCACCCCCGCACGTCGAGGAACACTCCCCCGTCGCGCACGGCATCGACCACCGAAGCCCGCTGCACCGCAGCATCGGCGAGCGCATCGACCCCCTCCGGCACGAGCGCACGCACCGCGGCAGCGAACCCGTCTCCTCGCTCCACGATGTGCGCCGGCCCGAGCGACCGGACGAGTGCTTCGTCCGCGGGAGCAGCATCGGCGATGACGGTGAGTCCAGCAGCGACCCCGAGCTGCACGACGTAGTTCCCGAGCAACCCCGCAGCCCCGGTCACGGCGAGCGTCTGCCCGGGAGCGAGCCCCGCCCGCGAGAGGATCTGCAACGCCGTCAGCCCGTTCATCGGCACCGTGGACGCAAGCGGAAGCGACCTCCCCCGAGGGATCCGCGTGAACGACCCGACCGGCGCGACGAGCTCCTCGACGTACGCACCCCCGTGGGCGCTGAGCGGCAGCGCGATCGCCATGACCTCGTCGCCGACCTCCCACCCGGAGACGTCGGGCCCGACCTCGTCGATGACCCCGGCGGCGTCCATCCCCGGCACGTACGGCGCCGAGGCCTGCGAGCTGTCCCGCTGACCGGCGCGCACACCGGTGTCGGTCGGGTTCACGGCGAACGCCTGCACCCGGATCCGCACGGACCCTGCACCAGCGTGCGGCTCCGGCACCTCGTGGACGGCGAGGGCCTCCGGCCCTCCGAACTGTTCGACTCCTACGACCTTCACCGTTCCGGTCTACCGGACGTCGCTCAGCCGTACCCAGCGAGCGGGCCGGTGGCGGTGGTCGGGACGCACCATCCGTCGGACTGGAGGCGCGGATCACCGCCGACCCGCGCCTCCAGTCCGGCACTGGGCCGGCTACAAGGCGGGGGCGAGCGCCAGCTGTTCGCGCGCCACCACGGCGTCTGCGGCCGGGGGCCGGCCGTAAGCCTCGCGGTGAGCCGCAGGTCGTCAGCCGTCGCGCTCTCCCCGGCGGTGGACTCGGGTTCCCCGGCCGTCACCGGTAGTCGTCCGGGTCGCCGAGGACGCAGCGCGAGTCGACGTTGACGTGCGCGCGGACCTTGGTGGCTGCCATCGACGCACGGGGCTTGCCGTCGGCTCGCGCCACCACGGCGTAGACCTGACCGGTCTCCGGGTCCATCTCCGTCTGGGTCTTCGACAACTCGTAGCCCTCGCGCTCCCAGTGCTCACCTGCCTGTGCCACGAGCGTCCGGGGATCGTCCGGAGCGTCCACCTCGACGTAGTCCCCGAACTGCACGGCCCGCACCCCGTCGATCCGACAGTCGTACGCGGCTGCCTTCGGCACCTCCTGCGGCCATGTGTCCGGAGCCAGCGCGAGCGCCGACCGGAATTCGATGATCGCTTGCGATTGTGCTTCGTCGATGGTCATGGCGTGTCCCGCTCTTGTCATCCCGCACCCCGAGAGCACGAGGGTCGTCGCACCGGCGAGCGCCGCGAGGGCTCGGCCCAGGCGGCTCACACCACCCACGTCATTCGTCGTAGTCGTCGACAGACCCGCTGGCGCACGGTGACGTGATCCGTACGACGACCGACGTCGCGTTCACCCGGTACGCGGCACCTGCGGCCCCGTCAGCATCGGCCGTCGCCGAGTAGAGGATCGCGCCGTCCCCGCCGAAATCCTTCTGCGACGGTTCGACCGTCAGCCCCTCGGACTTCCACAGGCGCTGAAACGTCTGTGCGACCGATCGGGCATCCGTCTCGGTCCTCACCGGCACGAAGTAGCCGAAGCGGACGCCGCCCGGGCACTTCTCGGCAGACGGTTCCGGTGTCTCCGGCCACGGAACGTCGACCGCGGCCTCGGTCTTCAGCAGCAGTTCCACGGCCGCGGCTCGGGCTTGCTCCGGGGGCTGCAGAGCCGTCCCGGTGCACCCCGTCAGGGAGATCGTCAGACAGCTCGCGGAGAGCACCGGCGCGATCCGCTTCCACTGGGAGCCGATCGTTCTCGACCGCACCGATCAGTCCTCGTAGTCGTCCGGCGAGCCCTCGGCGCACTGGGAGTCGACGTAGAGGCTGATGCCGCGCTGACTGAACTGGAACGATCCCCAGGGCTTCCCGTCTACGCGCGCGGTCGCCGAGTACGCGACGCCGTACTTCCCGAAGTCCTCCTGCGAGGGTCGCACGTCCAACCCCTTCGCCCTCCAGAACTCCTCGAACGAAGTGGCGAGTTCCTTCGGATCGGTCTTCTGGTCGATCGTCACGAGGTACTGGAACCGGACCCCGTCGTCGCCGTCGGAGCACCGCGTGGCTACCGGGTCCGGAACCTCGGGCCATGCGAGCGGCTCGTGATCCATCGTCTCTCGCAGGAACGCCACGGCGTTCTGCTTCGCCTCATCTGGTTGCATCTTGTCTCCCCCGTTCGAAGCACAGGCCGTCGCCGTCGTGAGCAGGCCGACCACGGCGACGAACCCGAGGAACGACTTCGACAAGCTGTTCACGGCATCGTCGCTTTCGCAGTTCCCAACAGCGTCTTCGTGCCGCTGTCGAGGTACCCGACGTTCCGGGAATCCGGGTCGGCGGCGAGGTCGTGTACGTTCACCGTCCTCGTTCCATCCGTGTGCATCTCCGTCGCGCCGAAACCCTGTGTCGGGTCTGCACGGTGCGGGTCACTGAACGTGCGCCCGAACGCGGCGATGCCCCACTTCTCGTTGGCCTGCGCAGCATACATGTGGGCAGCGTGGGTCGCTGCGGCGTCGGGGACGGACGAGGGGATGCCCGCCGATCCGAGCGTGACGAAGGAGTGGATGTTCAAGGCGCTGTCGCTCGCGAGCGCGAGCGCGGCAGTCGTCGAACCGTACGAGTGGGCCACGACGTTCAGCTGGACGTCCGGCCTGGTGGCGCGGACACCAGCCAGGTCTGCGCTGAGCGTCGCAGCACCAGCTCGGGCAGAGTCCTCATGGAGAACGGCCGTGTCACCGGTTGCGAGGAAGTTCGGGGGTGACTCGTAACCGAGCCACGTCACGTACGCGCTGGCATCGCCGCTCATCTGCTGTTGCGACTGCTGCACGGTCGATCCGGTCCGCATGTACTGCGTGGTGTCGGCCAGCGAGCTCCCCATACCGGGGACGAGGAAGGTGACGCTGCTCGCGCTGTCCAGATCGCCGACCGAGAACGCGCCCAACGGCGGCTGGCCGTCGCGGAAGGCCACCATCTGTCGCGGCAGGGGATACCGGAGGTTCAGGTCGGTCCTCGCGCCGGCCACGAAGTTGTTCAGCTGGTTGTACCGCAGCAGTGCCGCGTTCAATGCGTGCCCCGCCGCGACCTGCCCCTGGCCACCGATCGCCCGTGTGTAGCGCCTCCTCGCAACCCGCAGGTCGTCCTGCGCCTGCGCGTACGCCCGCTGCGCACTCAACCGGTTCGCCTGGTCCCGCGCCCAGTACGGCACGCCGTCCAGGTTCCCGATCACCGCCGGCAACGCCGTGATGAGCGCGTCCTGCGCCGCCGAGTGCACCCCGCCGGATCCCCGCCCACCGAGACCGTCCCACCACGCCTGCACGGTCTCGGGCGGCATCCCGGCGAGCCGATCACCGACCGACCGGTCCTGCGCCGCCAGGACCTCGGGCGGCATCGCGGCGACGGCGGCGAGGAAGTCGGCGTCGCCCATCCTGCCGAGCGTCCCCGAGTACGAGGGCGTCACGCCGAGCACCTCGGTGTCGGACAGCCCGGCCGACGCCGCACGGTCCGCGGTGGCCCGTCGTTCGACGAGCGCGTCCCATTCCGCCTGCAGCCGCGAGGCCGTCGCCGCGAGGTCGTCCGCGTCGGACCGCAGCCGTCGGGCCTGTCGTCCGTCAGCCTCGGTGGCGTCCTTCCCCGCGGCGGCCACCACCGCCGCGGAGAGCGACACGGTGTTCGCAGCGACTTCCATGGCGTTCGTCAACTGTGCCGCACGGATCTGCTCCGCCTCGTCCTGGATCGCCCGAACGTCGTCGGCGTAGGTGTCGAGCACGTCGACAGCCGCGTCGAGCCGGCCGATGATGCGTCGAGCCGCGCGCGGGACGGTGCCGACGGTGACGGAGAAGCGATCCTTCGAGGCGCCCCTCCAGTCGTCCGCATCCTCCGCGGCGCGGGCGACGCTGTGGGCTCCGGCGCTGAGGTCGTCTTGGTGGCCGGCGAGACCACTCGAGAGCTTCGCGACGGCACCGGGGTCGCCGGCGAACGGGTCGGCGGTCATCACTTGCCGCCGACCTTGCCCGCGAGCTCGGCGTCGGCGTCCTGCACGAGCGACTTCGTGTCGTGCGCGTACTGCGCGAGCGTTCGGCTCGTGTCTGCCAGCCACCCGGTCGAGCGCTCCTGCGATGTACGGAACACCGTGAAGGCGTCGGTGACCTCGTCCGCGCCGAACGCTCCGCCGTCGGTGGGCACCGAGGCGTTGGCGAACAACTCCTGCGCTGCGTCCAGCGCGTCGTGCACGCCGTCGAGCGTTGCGTACGAGACCCGCAGATAAGCCATCGTCTCCCCCGTCCGTCGCAACGCCCTCCGTCGCGATCCCACCGGCAACATATCAGTATCGGCACCTTAGACGAGTCACTGTGCACAGATCGGTGGCCATCGGCGCCGCTCCGGTATCCCCCGATCGGAGGATGTGGGTCGAGCCACCCGGCCGAGCCACCACCGGGCACGACCGGCCAGGCTGGACCCATGCCCGACACCCCCGCCATCGAGGTCCACCACCTCACGAAGCAGTACGCCACCGGCAAACGCGCCGTGGACGACGTCTCCTTCGACATCCCCCGCGGCGAGACCTTCGCGCTCCTCGGCCCGAACGGCGCCGGCAAGACCACCACGGTCGAGATCCTCGAGGGCTACCGCACCCACACCGACGGTGACGTCCGGGTGCTCGGCCACGACCCCGCCCGCACGAGCCGCAGCCACAACGCACGCATCGGGATCGTCCTGCAGACCAGCGCCGAGTCCCCCAACGTCACCGTCGCGGAACAGCTCCGGCACTTCACGACCTTGTACCCGCGGCACCGCAGCGTCGAGGAACTCCTCGAGAAGACCGGCCTCGAGCCGCAGCGCAACACCCGCATCAGCAGACTGAGCGGCGGCCAGCGTCGCCGCGTCGACGTCGCCCTCGGGATCATCGGCCGCCCCGAGGTCCTCTTCCTCGACGAGCCCACGACCGGCTTCGACCCGGAGGCCCGGCGCCGCTTCTGGGACCTCATCGACGAGGTCAAGCGCGAGGGCACGACGATCCTCCTCACCACGCACTACCTCGACGAGGCCGCACACCTCGCCGACCGGGCAGCGGTCATCGCCGACGGCCGGCTGCTCGACATCGCCCCGATCGACGAGATCGGCGGCGCCGAGGCCCGCACCCCACGCGTCAGGTGGCGTGACGACGTCGGCGAACCCCACGAACGGCGGACGAACGAACCGACCGCCCTGATCCGGAGCACCCCGGAACCCATGCACGACCTCGAAGTCATCCGCCCGTCCCTCGAGGACGTCTACCTCGGAATGGTCGACCACCGATGAGCACCGCGACGACGAACACGACCACCACGAACGCCGCCACGATCGGCGCGCACCGCATCGGCTACGAACTCCGCTCGTACTTCCGAGCCCCCGACGCCGTCTTCTTCACCTTCCTCTTCCCCATCGTCATGCTGGCGCTCTTCTCGGTCGCGTTCAGCAGCGCGCCGGACATCCAGGCAGGCCCGAACGTCAGCGTCGACTACGCCACGTACTACCTGCCCGGCCTGGTCGCGACGGGCATCCTGCTGTCCGGCACGCAGTCCCTCGGTGTCGACATCGCGGGCGAACGCAGCGACGGCACGCTGAAGCGTCTGGGCGGCACACCCCTGCCGGTGGTGAGCTACTTCATCGGCAAGATCGGCATGGTCCTCGTCACGACGGTCGTGCAGACCGCTCTGCTGCTGGCGATCGCGAGCCTCGTCTTCGGCGTGGACCTGCCCACCGACGGCGGCGCGTGGGCGCACTTCGCGGGCATCATGCTCCTCGGGGTCGCGACGAGCTGCGTCCTCGGCATCGCGATCTCGGCGCTCCCCCGCGAGGGCCGCCGCGCCACCGCCACGATCGTCCCCATCGTCCTGGTCCTCCAGTTCATCTCCGGCGTCTACCTCCCCTTCACGCAACTCCCCGACTGGCTGCAGAACGTCGCGTCCGTCTTCCCCCTGCGGTGGATGGCGTCCGGCATGCGGTCGGTCTTCCTGCCCGACGCGTTCGCGTCCGCCGAGCCAGGAGGCGCGTGGCACCTCGCCCTCGGAGCCCTCGTCCTGACAGCGTGGCTGGTCGTGGGCGCGGTGGCCTGCCTGCTGACGTTCCGGTGGAATCGCAAGGACGCGTGATCCAGCCTGTGGAAAACCGCTCGGCGGCATCCGGGCGATGGGATGCTGAGGCCATGGACCGCATCACGGCGCACCGCAACTGGGGCCTGCACGTGGCGTTCGGCGTCACGATCGCCCTCGTCGCGGTGATCACCGTGCTCGGGTGGTCCCCGTGGGCGAACCGCTGGCCGGCGTTCGCGATGCTCGGCGTCCTCGCCGTCGCCTACGCGGCGTACGGGTGGCGCGGCTACGAGGTCCCCCGCGCTGCCGCCGGCTTCGTCCCGCTGCTGGTGCTCGCGGCGCTCGTGCTCCCCGCGGTCGTCCCGAGCACTGCCCTCGTGCAGTGCATCCTCTTCCCCGTCGCGTGGTGCCAGATCGACCGGACACGGACGGCGGTGGTGGTCTCGGTCGCGATCGGCGTCGCCGCGGGGATCGGGCTCCAGATCGCGAGCGGCCCGGACAGCCTCGTCAGCACGGTCCTCATCGAGGGCGTCAGCATCGCGGGTGCCTGCGCGCTCGGACTCTGGATCACCCGGATCGCCGAGCTCTCCGACGAACGACGCCGCCTGCTCGACGAACTCCGCGCGACCCAGGACTCCCTCGCCGAGGCCCACCGCAGCGCCGGCGTGACGAGCGAACGCGAACGCCTCGCCCGCGAGATCCACGACACCGTCGCACAGAACCTCGCCGGCATCGTCATGCTCACCGAGCGCGCCCGCGGGGACCTCGCGGCCGAACGCGTCGACCGACTCGACGAGCGACTCACCATCCTCGAGGAGTCAGCCCGCGCAGCGCTCGAAGAGTCCCGCACCCTCGTCGCGGCGGGTGCAGCCGGGGTGGCGGGCGACGGGCTCGGCGCCGCCCTGCACCGCCTCGGCGAACGGTTCACGCGCGAGACCGGCGTCCCGGTCACGGTCGAGGCAGCGGACTGCGCGCTGGACCGCGACGCGCAGGTGGTGCTGCTCCGCGCCGCCCAGGAGGCACTGGCCAACGTCCGCGCGCACGCCCACGCCGCCACGGCGCGGGTCGCACTGCACGTGGCAGCCGACCGGGTCGGCCTGCGGGTCTCGGACGACGGCGTCGGCTTCGACGCGTCCCTCCCGACCGCGGGCCACGGGTTGCGGGGCCTGCGCGAGCGGCTCGCCCTCGCCGGCGGCACCTGCGCGATCACGAGCGACGCCGGACGTGGCACCGTCGTCGAGGTGACGCTGCCCACCGGGGCCGAGCCGCGCCTCCCGGCAGTCGACGCACCACTGACGGAGGTGCACCGGTGATCCGCGTCGTCGTGGCGGACGACCACCCCATCGTCCGCGCCGGCATCGTCGCGCTGCTCCAGGACGCCGACGACGTCGAGGTGGTCGGGCAGGCGAGCGACGGCGAGGCGGCGGTCGCGATCACGCTCGCCGAACGACCCGACGTCGTCCTGATGGACCTCCGCATGCCCGGCCTCGACGGCGACGACGCGACCGCGCGGATCCTCGCCCGCGAGCCGGGCGTCCGCGTGCTCATCCTCACGACCTACGAGTCGGACGACCAGATCCTCGCCGCGATCGAGGCCGGTGCCGCGGGGTACCTGCTCAAGGCGGCGCCGGAGTCGGAGATCCTCGCGGGCCTCCGCGCGACGGCACGCGGTGGGACGGCACTCGCACCCTCGGCTGCAGCTGCCCTCGTCCGCCGGGCGACCGGCAAGCCCACGACCGGGCCGACACTGTCACCGCGCGAACTCGAGGTCCTGCAGCTCGTCGCGCAGGGCAACTCGAACCCGGCGATCGGCCGCACGCTCTTCCTCAGCGAGACCACCGTCAAGACGCACCTCGGGCACGTGTTCGAGAAGCTCGGCGTGAACGACCGGACGCGCGCCGTGACCCGCGCGATGGAGCTCGGCCTGCTGCGCTGACCCTGCCCCGACGGTCCCGCGGTCGCCCAGGAGCTCGCCGCCCTCCGGACGAACCGTCATCGACGGCGTCCACCAGGAGTCACCGCGGGAGCACTGACAGTTCCGGCTCGACATCGACGAGGACGGCCGGTTCGAGGACTCGTTCGAGCACAGCACGGTCGCCGGCACCGTCGTGCGGATGGCCGTTCCCGAACTGATGCTCCGCTGGGGTCGGGCACGCCGTCCTGGTCACGTTCGAGCACCGTGGGGACCCGGCGGTCCGCACGACCCTGGTGGTCGGCGAGCGCGACGGCGTCGCCCGCCGGTCCCTGGAGTACGGAGCGGTCACGATCGTCACCGGTGTGCGAGCCGCCGAGCCCGACGAGGTCATGCCGCCGGCGTCCTTCGAGCCCCTCACGGACTGGATCCGCCCGGACTCCTGAGCGCGTGACCGCTCCGGTTCGCGATCCCCGGGGATCCCGAACCAGAACGGTCAAAGGCGACCACACGATCCCGTCCGCGCCACACCGAACCGCACCGCACCGCGCCGCGCGCCCACCTCCGCCCCACCGGACGGGAGGCGCGGCACCTGCCCGCACCGCGCCTCCCGTCCCGGAACGTGCACCGTCTGCCATCCGGCGCCCGCCCCGGTCAGCGCCCCGCGCCGGCCCCGCCCGACCGGACGCCCGGGTCCCGCCGGACGCGGAACACCCGGGCCGTCGGGGTGGCCCCGCCGTGGTCGACGTGCAGCACCCCCGCGTCGGCGTCCCACGAGACCTCCCAGGCCCCGATCGCCGTCGGGAAGAGCGGCGACACCGCCACCGGCTGCCCCACGAGCGCCGGCAGCGGCAACGACACCGACGACGACGCCCCCGGCAGCGCCCACACCGACAGGTACAGGTCCCCGTCCGGCACGTCGAGGCCGAGCGCGACCCAGGTGTCCTCCCACCCGGGCAGCCCGAGCGGCCACACCGGCAGCGCCGACGAGACGTCCGCGAGCACGGTCCGATGCGCCTCGATCGCCGCGGCCACGACCCCCAGCTGCGCGGTCGACATCTCGTTGAGGTACCCCGACAGGTACATCCGCCCGAGCACCCCGTTCACCAGCGACAGGGTGAACAGGTCGTCGGACATCGACGGCGCTGGGTACGCCCAGTTCGCCGCCTGCTCGGGGAGCATCGCGGCGGGCGCTGCGGCGGCGATCGTGGCGGACAGCACCGGGTCCTGCTGGTCCGAGGTCGACTGTATGTGCAGCCGGGACAGCATCGCGAAGTCGGCGCGCATCGCTCCCGAGGCGCAGTTCTCGATGAGGAGCGACGGGTAGCGGGCCTGCACGTCGTCGAGCCAGTCCAATAGCGCCCGCTGGTGCTCGAGCTGCCCGTCGAACGACCCCGTCATCGTGTTGTTATCCATCTTGAAGAACGTCACGCCGAGCGTCCCGACGAGCCGGTCGACGACGGCGTCGAGGTGCGCCCGGGCATCCGGCGAGCGCAGGTCGAGCAGGTGCCGGCCGTGCTCCGCGACCCGCACCCCGCGGTGGTGCACGAAGGCGGACGACGGCAACGACGACGCCAGCGGCGAGTTGATCCCGATGACCTCGGGTTCGAGCCAGAGCCCGGCCTGCATGCCGCGTGAACGGATGTGGTCGATGACGGACCCGAGCCCGGTCGGGAACCGCGACGCCGCGGGCTCCCACGCGCCGACGGTGTCCCACCAGTGCCCCTCGGCGTACCAGCCGGCGTCGATGCAGAACAGGTCGGCACCGGCGTCGGCGGCCGCGTCGATGAGCGGCAGGAGCTTCTCGGTCGTCGGGTCGCCCATGAGCGTGTTCATGTAGTCGTTGAAGACCAGCGGCAGGGCACGATCGTCGTCGCGCACGTGCCGGAACGCCCGTCGCTGCCGGGTGAGCACCGCGAACGCGCCGCCGACCGAGCCGGCGATCCCGACGGACACCGGCACGGACACGAACGGCTGTCCCGGAGCGACGACGGCGCTCCACTGGTGCTCCTGGTCGGTCGGTCCGCTCAGCAGCACGTACGCGTGCCGCCGGGTCTCCCCCAGCTCGTAGAGCCACGGCCCGTTGTGCTCGACCTGCCACACGAGCGCGAAGTCGGCAGCGTGCAGCACGCCGATCGGCAGCGCCTCACCGGTGGACCACGAGCCGCGGTTCTGCACGACGGCGCGGCTGCGGGGCGGGTGGTGCTGCGCCTCGCGATCGATGCGAGCGAGCCCGATCGACCGCAGCGGATCGGTGCGCCACCGGCTCTCGGCCGCCCAATCGTTGTCGGCGTGCGTCAACGACAGCTCGTCGACCGTCGCACCGGAGTCGGTCAGGAACGCCCCGGTCGCGAAGGACGAGACGAAGTCGACGACGTGCTCGCCCTCCGGCGCCGACACCTCCGTCCACGTCCGGAACGCTCCGACGCCGTCGCGCGCGCGGAACACGGACACGACCTGGAGGCGCGTGGCCGCGTCCTCCT
Source organism: Curtobacterium sp. GD1 (assembly GCF_020882855.1). NCBI lineage: Bacteria > Bacillati > Actinomycetota > Actinomycetes > Micrococcales > Microbacteriaceae > Curtobacterium > Curtobacterium sp. GD1. Next base: position 81,522 of record NZ_JAFEVQ010000016.1, read on the forward strand.
GCACGATCCGGAACCACAGGTCGGTCCCGTCCACCGCCCCGGTCGTGTCCGCGGGCCCTGATCCGGTCCCGCCCACGGACACGGGGGCGTCGTCGTGCGACACGTACCGGAGCCGTGCGCCGATGGTGGAGTCGACGTGCCGGAACCCGCCGGGGAACCTGCCGTGGCCGACGGTGGTCAGCTCGACGAGCGGCTGCGGGTCGTCGGGGCCGTCGGCGAGCGACCCGCCGGTCGGCACGAACGACACCAGGGCGACCGGACCGTCCGACGCGATCCGGAACCGTGCCGAGAACCCGGGCGTGACCCAGTCGACGAACGCACTCACGGCGTCCCGGCCCGGACCGCCCCGACCGGTGCCGGCGAACTCGTGACCCACTCCCCCAGGGTGTGGTCGTAGCAGATGGTGTTGTCGATCGTGGAGCGGTCGAGCGCTGGCCCCGAGGTCACCCGGCGGTCGGTGCGCTCCGGGTCGGGGGCGGCCTCGGCGAGCAGCCGGGTGTAGTCGTGCTGCGGGTCGAGGATGACCGCGTCCGAGGGTCCCCGTTCGACGACCCGGCCGCGGTACAGCACCAGGATCTCGTCCGAGAAGTGCCGCGCAGTGGCGAGGTCGTGCGTGATGTACAGCACGGCGAGGTGGTCCTCGCGCTGCAGCCGGCCCATGAGGTTGAGCACGCTGAGCCGGATCGACACGTCGAGCATCGACACGGGCTCGTCGGCGATGAGCACCTGCGCGCCGGGTGCGAGGGCCCGGGCGATCGCGACGCGCTGTCGCTGCCCGCCGGAGAGCTCGTGCGGGCGGCGGGACGCGAAGTCCTCGTCGAGGTTCACGCGGCCGAGCAGTTCCCGGACGCGTTCGGCGGTCTCCTCGGCACCGCGTGCACGGTGGTGGAGCTGCAGCGGGCGGGCGATGTGGTGCTCGATGGAGTGGAACGGGTTGAGCGACGCGAAGGGGTCCTGGAACACCATCTGCACGTGCCGCCGGTACATGCTGCCGACGACGGGGGTGCCGTCCTCGAGCCGGACGTCGATCGAGCCGCGCGTGGTGCTCTCCAGCTTCGCGAGCATCCGGGCGATCGTCGACTTGCCCGAACCGGACTCGCCGACGAGGGCGACGGTGCGTCCGGGCAGGAGCTCGAACGACACGTCGTCCACGGCGCGGAGGGTGGTCCGGCGCAGGCCCTTCCGGGTGTGGAAGTCCTTGCCGAGGTGGCTGACGGTCACACTGGTCATCGGACGACCTCCTGGGTGTCGAGGTCCGAGCCGTCGATGCTCGCCCCGGTGCGGATGAAGTCGCCGCGGGCGCCGGACAGGCTCGGGAAGGACTGCAGCAGCCGCCGGGTGTAGGGGTGCTGCGGGTCGTGCTGGATGGTGTCGGCGGTGGCGCACTCGACGACCTCGCCGCGGAGCATGATCGCGATCCGGTCGCTGATCTCGAGCAGCAGCGGCAGGTCGTGCGTGATGAACACGACCGCGAAGCCGAGCTCGTCGCGCAGGCGGACGATCTCGCGGAGGATCTCCCGCTGCACGACGACGTCGAGCGCGGTGGTCGGCTCGTCCATGATCATGACCTGCGGCTCGAGCAGCATCGCCATCGCGATCATCACGCGCTGCCGCATGCCGCCGGAGAGTTCGTGCGGGTACGCCGTGATGCGGGACGGGTCGACCCCGACCCGGCGGAGCGCGTCCTCCGCGATCGCCCGACGCTCCTTGCGGGGCATGCCGCGGCGGTGCTCGACGAGCGCGTCGTCGAGCTGTGCCCGGATCGTGGTGACCGGGTTGAGCGCGTTCATCGCCCCCTGGAACACCATCGACAGCTTCGACCAGCGGACGGCACGGAGCTGTTCGTCGCCGAGGCCGAGCAGGTCGACGTCGCTGCCGTCCCGGTCGTGGAAGGTGATGCTGCCCGACGTCACCTTCGCCGGCGGCTTGTGCAGCCGGGTGATGGCGTAGGCGAGCGTCGTCTTGCCGCAGCCGGACTCCCCGGCCAGCCCGAGGATCTCCCCGGGTGCGAGCGTCAGCGAGACGTCCTTGACGGCGTGCACGGGGTGCTCGGTCTCGTAGACGACGTCGAGGTGGTCGATGGTGAGGACGGCGTCCCGGGTCATCGGGCGACCCCCTTCCGGTCGGTGGTGGTCTCGGCGAGGCGAGCCGCGCCTCCTGGGCCGGCACGGCGGGCCGCACGACGGGCACGACGTTCACGCCGGCGCTGCGCCCGCACGTTCGCGAGCCGCGGGTTGATGACCTCGTCGATCGAGAAGTTGACGAGGGAGAGGCCCATGCCGAGCAGTGCGATGAGGAGCCCCGGCGGGACGAACCACCACCAGGCGCCCTGGGCGAGCGCGAAGCCGTTCTGCGCGTAGAAGAGCATCGTGCCGAGCGTCGACGAGTTCGAGGCGCCGAGGCCGAGGAAGGACAACCCGGCCTCGCCGAGGATCGCGGCGATGACGGCGAACACGAACTGCGACGCGAGCACCGGCAGCAGGTTCGGCAGGATCTCCACCGCGATGACCCGCCACGGTCGTTCCCCGGCGACCCGTGCGGCGGACACGTAGTCGCGGTTCCGGATCGACATCGTCTGCGCGCGGAGGACCCGGGCGGACCCGGCCCACGACGTGATCGCGAGGACGATGGCGATGGTCCAGAGCCCGCGGGCCTCCTGCGGGACGAGGCCCGAGATGACGATGACGAGCGGCAGGCCCGGGATCACGAGGAACACGTTCGAGAAGAGCGAGAACGCCTCGTCCATGATCCCGCCGAGGTACGCGCCGAGGATGCCGAAGAACGCCGACAGCACCGTGGCGAGGACACCGACGATGAGACCGATCTGCAGGCTGCCCCGGGTGGCGAACGCGAGCTGGGCGAGGACGTCCTGCCCGGTCTGCGTCGTCCCGAGCAGGTTGTCGGCGCTCGGCGGCTGCATGCCCGAGTCGCGGATGGCGCTCGGGTCGCCGACGAGCAGCGGGCCGAGCAGCCCGAACAGGGCGACGCCGACGATGAGCACGATGCCCGTGACGAGCCACGGCGTCAGCGTGGGGAGGAACCGACGGATGCCGCCCTTCGGCCGGCCACGACGAGCGGTCGCGATGCTCCGGGTGGAACCGGCCTCGGCCTCCTCGGTGAGGGCACCGATGGTGGGTTCGGTCTCCTGTTGGATGTTGGTCATGGTCGTGTCCTCCTAGCTCCGGGCCCGGGTGCGCGGGTCGATGAGCCCGTAGAGCAGGTCGACGACGAGGTTCGCGCCGAGGACCGCCAGGGTGATGAACAGGAAGATGCCCTGCATGAGCGCGTAGTCGTTGTTCGTCACCGCGGAGAGGAGCTTCGACCCGATGCCGGGGTACGAGAACACCTGCTCGGTGACGACGGACCCGGACACGATGAACCCGAGGGAGATCGCGAACCCGGCGACCGACGGCAGCACGGCGTTGCGGGCGGCGTAGTTGCGGAGGACCTTGCCGTGCGGCAGGCCCTTCGCGAGCGCCGTGGTGATGTAGTCCTCGGACAGCGTGGACACCATCATGTTGCGCATCCCGAGCAACCAGCCGCCGAGCGAGGCGAGCACGATCGTCGCGGCGGGCAGCACGCCGTACTTGAGCGCCGACATGAGGAACTCGCCGTTGAACCCCGGTGTGAGGACGACGTCGTAGCCGCCCTGGGCCGGGAACAGGTGCAGTCCGGTCGCGAAGAAGTACACGAGGATCAGCGCGAGCCAGAAGTACGGCACCGCGGCGAGCAGGGTGGTGGCCGGCACGAACGAGTCGAGCCAGGTGCCCGGTCGCCACCCGACGAAGGCGCCGAGGGCGACGCCGATGACGGCGGCGAGCACGGTGGCGATGCCGACGAGGGCGATCGTCCACGGCAGGGAGCTCCCGATGACCTCGGTCACCGGTGCCGGGAAGTAGCTCACCGACACCCCGAGGTCACCGCGGAACACGTTGCCCAGGTACTGGCCGTACTGGGCGAGGATCGGTTCCGAGGAGTTGCCACCGAGGAGCAGCTCGTACGCCTGCCGGGTCGCCGGGGTCACCTGCCCGCCGCGCTGCTGGAGCTTGGCGAGCAGGATGTCCACGGGGTTCCCGGGCAGGAGCCTGGGGATGATGAAGTTCAGCGTCAACGCCGCCCAGAGGGCCACGATGTAGAAGCCGATCTTGCGCAGGAAGTAGTGCATACGAGCGCTCCTCGGTCGCAGTCCTCGCCTCAGCCCTTGGCGGGCTTGAGGGCCTTGAAGATCTCGGCGTTGTCCGGGCTCGCCCAGACCGCCGGGAACGCGTACAGGTCGTCCTTCGTCGGCCAGCCGGTGAACTTCGCCGCGTGGAACTCGCTCGTCGTGCCGCCGGTCATGATCGGGATGTACGGCATGTCCTCGACGACGTGCTGCTGGATGACGTCGAGTTCGGGCTGGGTCGCCGCGGTGTCCTCCGGGTTGATCGTCGCGAGCTTCTGCAGCGCGGCGTCGACCTCGGGGTTGCTGTAGCGGGCGATGTTCATCGGGGCCGCCTCGCCGACCTTCGCGGTGTTCGCGGTCGAGTAGTAGTTGTTGTAGAGGTAGTACGGGTTCGCGGTCGGGCCCTGGCCGAGCGAGTCGATCGCGAGCTGGTAGTTGCCCTTGGTCTTCTTGTCGGTCCACTCGTTCCACGACGACTGCTGCGCCTTGAGCTCGATGCCGGCGGCCTTGAGCTGCTGCGTCATCGTGTCGATCGCGGTGATGTAGTCGGTCCAGCCGGTGACGACCTCGACCGTCAGGGACAGCTTCTTGCCGTCCTTCGCGTAGATGCCGTCGGCACCCTTGGCGTACCCGGCGTCCTCGAGCGTCGAGGCCGCGGCGTCGGTGTCGGCACCGGACGGCATCACGGCCGGCGAGACGTCCTTCGAGATCATGTCCTTCTGCGTCGTCGTCAGTGCGAACGTCGGCGAGATCTCGCTGGCGGTGTTCGAGAACGCGAGGGAGTTGAGCTGCTTGCGGTTGATCGCGTCGGCGATGGCGTGCCGCACGGCCGGGTCGGTCTGCGGGCCCGAGCAGCCGAGCGCCGTCGACGAGCAGGTCAGCAGGGCCATCTGGTTCTGGCCGACGGTGATGCCGTCGTAGCCCTGGTAGTGGCCGGGGATGTCGTCCATGTTCGGGACGGGGCCGGTCTGCCAGTCGATCGAGCCCTGCGACAGGGCGTCGGCACCCGCGGTGTTGCCGGAGAGCGACAGGTAGCGGATCGTCTTCACGGCCGGGGCACCGCCCCAGTAGTCCTTGTTCGCCTCGAGGGTGAAGGCCTGCGCCTTGAACGTGCCGAGCGTGTACGGGCCCGTCCCGACGGGCTTGCGCACGACGTCGGTGGTCGGGTCGATGTCCTTCCAGAGGTGCTCCGGCACGATCCAGGTCTTGCCGAGCAGGTTCGGGCCGAGCACGAAGGACGGCTTCGCGAAGGACACGACGACCTTGTCGTCCCCCTCGGCCTTCGCGGTGCCGTCGTACCCGATGGAGTTCAGCGCCTTGTACTTCTTGAGCATGTCGAGGGTGAACACGACGTCCTTCGCCGTGAAGGGCTTCCCGTCGCTCCACTTCGCGTCGTCGCGGAGGGTGATGCTCAGCTGGGTGCCGTCGGCGTTCCATTCGTAGCTCTTGCCGAGCAGCGGCTTCGGGTCCTTCGTGTTGACGTTCGTGATGAAGAACAGGCCCTCGTAGATCGTCCCGACGCCACCGATGTTCGACGGCGACCAGGGGTTGTAGTTGATCTGGTAGTCGCCGGACTGTCCGGTGTACGCGATCAGGGTCGACGCGGAGTCGGACGACGCCGCGGTCCCGCTCGAGCTGCAGCCGGTGAGGGCGAGTCCCGCGGTGGTGAGGATGGCCGCGGCCGCGATGGCGAGCCGCCGGGAACGGTTTGGTGTTGACATCGTTGTCCTCTCGGTCTGCTCCGTCGCAGGCCTGGTCGTTGTGACCGCGATTGTTACACGGCTAAACTAACCCGGTCAAGAGCTTGCACGACGACGTGAGGAGGCGCGATGGAGCGCACGACACTGGACGGCCACTGGACCCTCGAGGCGGTGGCCGGTCCACCGGAGGCCGATGCCCACCGCGACCCGGTGCAGGCGGTGGTGCCCGGCTGCGTGCACACCGACCTGCTGCGCGCCGTCAGGATCCCCGATCCCTTCGACGGTGACGGCGAGGCCGCGACGCAGTGGATCGGCGACACGGTCTGGCGGTACCGGCGGACGTTCGACTGGGCCGGCGGCACCGGGGAGCGCCGCCACGACCTCGTCGCGGACGGACTCGACACGCTCGCGACGATCGAGCTGAACGGCATCGTCGTCGGCACCACCGCGAACCAGCACCGCTCGTACCGGTTCCCGGTCGGACACCTGCTCCGACCGGGCGCGAACGAGCTCGTCGTCACGTTCGACGCGCCCGTGCCCGCGGCCGTCCGGCTCTCCGAGCTGCACGGCGGCGAGCTCCCGCACGTCAACCACCACCCGTACAACGCGCTCCGGAAGAACGCGTCGAACTTCGGCTGGGACTGGGGCGTCGACGTCGCGACGAGCGGCATCTGGAAGTCGATCGGCATCGAGTCCTGGAGCGGCGTCCGCATCGCGGCCGTCCGCCCCCTCGTCGACGTCGACGGCACCACCGGCGTGCTCACCGCGCACGTCGACGTCGAGTTCGCCGGCTCCTCCGGCGCCTTCTCGCAGGCCATCGGCAGCGCGCCCGTCGCGTCCGCAGGTGGTGACGCGGGTGCCGGACTGGAGGCCCGGATCACCCTGGCCCCGCACCACGCGTCCGCAGCGCACCCCGGTTCCGACACCGCGCCTCCCGTCCGCCCCACCGACCCCGCCGACACCGCCGGCCGGGTCGTCGGCGCGCGCCCCGTCGCGACCGGCCCGGACCGCACGACCGGCTCCGCCGTCGTGCGGCTCGAGGTCCCCGACGTCGCCGTCTGGTGGCCGCGCGGCCACGGTGACCAGCCCCTGTACGACGTCCGGGTCGAGGTCGGCGACGACGTCTGGACCGGCCGGGTGGGGTTCCGGACCGTCACCCTCGACACGGCTGCCGACGCCGGAGGCGCGCCGTTCCTCCTGCGCGTCAACGACCGGCCCGTCATCGTGCGCGGGGCGAACTGGATCCCGGACCACGCGTACCTCACCGAGATGACGGCCGAGCGCTACGCCGAGCGGATCGACGACGCGGTCGAGGCGAACGTCAACCTGCTCCGGATCTGGGGCGGCGGGATCTACGAGTCCGACGACCTGTACGACCGGTGCGACGAGCTCGGGATCCTTGTCTGGCAGGACTTCCTGTTCGCCTGCGCCGCCTACGCCGAGGAACCCTGGCTGGCCGACGAGGTCGAGCCCGAGGTCCGCGAGGCCGTCACCCGCCTCAGTCCCCACCCCTCGCTCGTGGTGTGGAACGGCAACAACGAGAACCTCGTGGCGTACGCCGAGTGGGGGTGGCGGCCGTCGCTCGTCGATCGCACCTGGGGCAACGGGTACTACCGTTCCCTGCTGCCCGCGGTCGTCGCGGAGCTCGACCCGACCCGGCCGTACACCCCCGGGAGCCCGTTCTCGTTCGACGAGTACCTGACGCCGAACGACGAGCGGAACGGCAGCGTGCACATCTGGGACGTCTGGAACCGGCTCGACTACCGCTCCTACGCCGACTGGCAGCCGCGGTTCGTCGCCGAGTTCGGGTTCCAGGGGCCGCCCGCGTGGTCGACCCTCACCGCGGTGGTGCACGACGAGCCGCTCGACCCGGACGGCCACGAGATGCTCGTGCACCAGAAGGCGCACGAGGGCAACCGGAAGCTCGCCGACGGCATGCGCGGGCACCTCCCGGCGCCGACGACCATCGAGGACTGGCACTGGGCCGCGCAGCTCAACCAGGCGCACGCGATCCGCTTCGGCATGGAGTGGTTCCGGTCCCGCACGCCGGACAACACCGGCATGGTCGTCTGGCAGCTCAACGACGACTGGCCCGTGGTGTCCTGGGCGCTCGTCGACCACGCCGGGCACCGGAAGCCGGTCTGGTACGCGGTCCGACAGGCCTACCGGCCCGTCCTCTCGACCGTGCAGCCGACGCCCGTGCCGGAACCGCACCCGTGGGCTCCGGCCGTCGAGGTCGCCGCTGCCGCAGCCGCCCGGGACGCCGCGGGGCTCGACGTCGTCGTGGTGAACGCCGGCGGTGCGCCCGTCACCGACGAGGTCGTCGTCGAGCGCCGCGCGTTCGACGGCACGGTGCTCGCGACGACCACGGCGACCGTCTCGGTCGACCCGGCGGACGCGGTCCGGATCACACTGCCCGTCGAGGTCGCGGTGCCGCAGGACCGCTCGCGTGAGGTGCTCGTGGTGACCGGGTCGGCCTCGGGGCGGCGGGTGCACGACTTCGCGGAGGTCGTCGACCAGCGCCTCGGTCGTCGACCGTTCTCGGTCGACGTCGCGGCGACGCCGGAGGGAGCGCGGGTCACGGTCACGGCGACGGCGTACGTGCGGGACCTCGCGCTGTTCCCGGACCGGGTGGTCGCCACGGCCCGGGTCGACGAGGGGCTGGTGTCGCTGCTGCCCGGCGAGACGGCGGTGTTCGAGGTCACGCGCGCGGCGGGCATCGACGTGGAGGCGTTGGCCGGCCCCCTGGTGCTCCGGCACGCAGGCGATCTGCTGCCCTGAGGCGTGGACGGGCCGGGCGCGTGCCCGGCCCGTCCGCCCCGGTCAGTCGGTCGCCTGCACCTCGAGCACGAGCGCGGTCCCCGGGGCCAGCGCGGGCAGCCGCACCCCCACGTCCTCGAGCACCGCGCCGGACAGCTCCACGCTCCCCCGCTCGATCCACGGCGTCCGGGTCACGTCGACCCCCTTCGGCACCCGCAGCCCGGTCACCGGCGCGACCCGGTACCGGCGCTCCCGGTCGAGTCCGCGCAGGCGCAGCGGCACGGCCAGGGACCGCGGACCCGTGACGGTCCGGGCGACCCGCACGAGGGCGCGCGACCGATCGCGCGCGACGACCGCCGTCGTCGCGAGCCCGGGGTCCCCGAGTTCGAGGTGGTGCAGCCGCCCGGAGTGCAGCAGTCCCCGCTCTCGCTTGTAGAGCGCGGTCCACTCCCCCAGCCGGTCGAGCTCCGCGGGGCTGCACCGGGTGACGTCGGTCTCGATGCCGGCACTGCCGAAGAGCGACACCGCCATCCGGAAGTCGAGGTCGAGGTGCCGCCCGGTGGTGTGCGACACTTCGGGGCCGACGTGCGACCCGATGAGCTCGAGCGGCAGCAGGAGCTCGGTCCACCGCTGGATCGGCAGCCGTTCCATCGCGTCGTTCGAGTCCGAGGCCCACACCCGGTCGGCGCGTTCGAGGACGCCCAGGTCGACCCGGGCGCCGCCGGACGCGCACGCCTCGATCTCGAGCCAGGGGTGTCGACGACGGAGCTCGTCCATCACCGCGTAGGCGCCACGGGTGTGCGCGTCGAGGCCGACCCGGCCGGCGTGCACGGTCTGCACGACGTCGCGGTTCTGGTCCCATTTCACGAAGTCGACGTGGTGCGCGCCGATCACCGCCGACATCCGGTCGAGCACGTGCTCGCGGACGTCCGCGCGGGCGAGGTCGAGCACGTACTGGTGCCGCCAGGTCCGGGTGCGCCCGGGGTCCTGCAGGAGCCAGTCCGGGTGGTCGACCGCGAGCTCGGACACCGGGCTCACCATCTCCGGCTCGAACCACAGCCCGAAGTCCATGCCGAGCGCTCGGACACCGGCGACGAGCGGGCCGAGGCCCTGCGGCCAGACGTCGGCGTCGACCGCCCAGTCGCCGAGGGCCGTGGTGTCGGAGCGGCGTCCGGCGAACCAGCCGTCGTCGAGGACGAACCGTTCGACACCGACGTCCGCAGCGACCCGCGCGAGTGCGAGCAGCGGCTCCAGCTCCTGCCGGTAGTAGACGGCCTCCCAGGTGTTCAGCACGACGGGGCGCGGGGTCCGTGGGTGCCCGGGGCGCGCGCGGAGCGAGTCGTGGAGGCGGGCGGCGACCCCGTCGAGCCCGGCGTCGGTCCAGACGAAGACGGTGTCGGGCGTGGTGAACGTCTCGCCCGGACGGAGCACGACCTCGCCCGCGCGCAGGAGCTCCCCCGCGCCGAGCACGGGACGGGCCTCGGCGAGCTGGTCGTACCGGTGCACGGAGTCCGCGCTCCACGCCGGGTGCACCGCCCACAGCTCGCCGGTGGTGTCGTCGAACCCCGGGGTCCCGAGCACCGTGAGGGTCGGGGCGTCGTGCCCGGTCCGCCCCCGACGGCTCTCGCGCACGTGCACCCCGTCGGTCATCGCCCGCCGCTGCGGGGTCCGCTCGCGGGTCCACCGTCCGGCGAGGTCGAGCACCTCGGCGGCACGCTCCCCCACCGGCAGCACCGCTTCGAGCGCCTGCACCTCGACGTCGGCCGTGCCGCTGTTCGTCAGCGCGTGCCGCACCCGCAGGACCCCGGCGTCGTCGAGGGCGAACTCGCTGTGCAGCGCCACCTCGTCCGACGCGGCGTCGACCACGAGCAACTGTCCCTCGACGTGCACCACGACGTCGCGCCACACCGGTACGAGCGGGCGGCCGCCGACCTGTCCCGCGACCCCGGGTCGACCCTCCCACCCGTCCTGCTCGGTGGGCAGGATCGTCACCGGCCACGGGGCGTCGAACGCACTCGGTGAGACCGCCCGCGCGACCGCGAGCACGAGGTCGTCCGCGTCCTCCGGCACGACCTCGCCGACGTCCCGCCCCCAGTGCAGCACCTCGGGCAGGCCGTCGACACGGGTCGCGACGACGACACCCACCCCGGCCGCGCGCAGCGCGTGGACGCGCGTCACCGCCGCCGGCACGGCTGCCCGCGCCTCCTCACCGTCCACGACGGTCATGCCGTCGCCTCCTCGAGGAGCACGCGGACGCCGCCGGCGGGCACGACGGTCTCCGGGCCGTGCCCGGAGCCGTCGAGCAGGTCGGTCCCGGCAGCCGACAGGACGACGTCGTCGGAGCGGTGGTTCAGGAGGAACAGGATCCCGGTGCCGTCCTGCCGGACGCGACGCACTGCCTCCAGGCCTGGAGGCGCGATGACGGTCCGCGCGATCGCTCGCTCCTCGACGATCCGGTCCACGATCCGTTGCACCCCGTCCGCGTCGAGCATCGCCGAGACGTACCAGGCGCCGCCACCGGCGGCACGGCGTGTGACCGCGGGGCGGCCCGCGAGCGGCCCGTCGACGTGCCGGAGGACGACGTCGGCGTCCTCGACGACCACGTCCTCCGCCCAGTCGGTGACGACCGTGCCGTCGTCGAGCAGGACGCGCTCGTCGCGCTGCAGCGGGGTGAACTCCTCCGACCACACGCCGAGCACGTCGCGGAACGCACCCGGGTAGCCACCGGTGCGGACCCGCGCGGTCTCGTCCACGATCCCCGAGGCGTAGGTCACCAGGAGCGTCGCGCCGTGCTCCACGACGGCGCCGATCCGCGCCGCGGCCGCGTCGTCGACGACGAAGAGGGTCGGGAGCACCACGACGTCGTACCCGGACAGGTCGGCGTCGAGCGGGACGACGTCGGTCAGGACCTGGCGGCGCCAGAACGCGGTGTGCCAGGCACGGAGCTCGTGCCTGTACCGGAGTCCCCGGTGCGGCTTCAGCCCGGACTGGAGCGCCCAGCCGGACGCCTCGTCCACGACGATCGCGACGCGGGCACGCTCGACCGGGGCGCCCTGGACCGGCCCGAGGGCGCGGAGTGCGCGGCCGAGGGCGCAGACCTCGCGCCAGACGCGGCTCCGGGTGCCGGCGTGCGGGACCATCGCGGAGTGGAACTGCTCGGCGCCGGCGGTGGACGCGCGCCACTGGAAGAAGAGCGCGCCGTCCGACCCCCGAGCGACGTGGGCGAGCGAGTTGCGGAGGATCTCGCCGGGTTCCTTCGCGCGGTTCCGCTGCTTCCAGCTCGGGCCCCCGGTCGAGTGCTCCATGAGCAGCCACGGACCGCCGTCGCGGGTCATCCCGCGCATGCGGTCGGCAGCGGCCGCGAGGTCCTCAGCGCGGTCGGGGTCGTCGACCAGCGTGTAGTGGTCGTTCGCCGGGATCGCGACGTGTCGTGCCCACTTGGCGTAGTCGACGACCTGGGAACCGGCGCCCACCATGAAGTTCGTGGTGACGGGTGCCGCTGAGTGCTGCTCGATGACGGCCTTCTCGGCCTCGAAGTGGGCGAGGAGCGCGTCCGACGAGTAGCGCTCGAAGTCGAGGGCGAGCCCCGGGTTCGGCGCCCCACCGACGCCACGCGGCGGGGAGACCTCGTCGAACGACGTGTAGGTGTGTCCCCAGAAGGCGGTGCCCCACGCGGCGTTCGCTGCGTCGACGTGGTCGTACCGCGCGCGGAGCCAGCGCCGGAAGTCGGCTGCCGAGACATCGCAGTAGCAGCGGCCGTTCCCGCCGCCGAGCTCGTTGCTCACGTGCCAGAGCCGGACCGCGGGGTGCTCGCCGTACCGTTCGGCCAGGGCGTCGGCGATCCGGAGCGCGTGCTCGCGGAACACCGGCGAGGCCGGGCACCAGCCGAGCCGGCCACCGGGACGCTCGCGGCGTTCGGTCGCGTCGACCGGCAGGATCTCGGGGTGCGCCGTGAGCAGCCAGTTCGGCGGGGCGGCGGTCGGTGTCGCGAGGTCCACCGCGATGCCGTTGTCGTGCAGCAGGTCGAGCACGTCGTCGAGCCAGTCCCAGGTGTACTCCCCCGGTGACCGCTCGAGGAGCCCCCACGAGAAGACCCCGACCGTGACGAGGTTCACACCGGCCTCGCGCATGAGTCGGACGTCCTCGTCCCACACCGAGCGCGGCCACTGCTCGGGGCTGTAGTCACCACCGAACGACAGGTCCTCGGTGGGCCAGGGCACGGAACGAGCAGGGGTCACGACATCTCCTTCGACGGGTGGACCGGACCAGCATCCCGCCCGTCGAAGGCGTTTGTCAACTCAGGTAACTAAGTCAGAAGCGGAGGAGCCGGCGGACCGCGAGGACCGCAGCCGCACGCGCCCACTCGGAGAACTCGAACGGTTGCACGACGATCGTCACGGCGGGTTCGTACGGGCGGAGGCCCTGCCAGAACGCCGCGTCCACCTCGGCGCGGGCGAGGTCGTACACGGGCAGGCCGTCGCCGGTCAGCACGATGGTCTCCGGGTCCACCAGCGTCACCACCGTCGACAGGAGCACACCCAGGGCCGTGCCGGCGTCGCGGAGGGCCTGGAGCGCCTGCTCGTCCCCCGCGCGGGCCAGGTCGACCACCGCGTCGTACCCAGCGTCCTCGTGGCCGGCGTTCCGCGCCACGATGGAGCTCGGCAGGTAGCTCGACACGCAGCCCGCGTGCCCGACCCCGCAGTCCGGACCGCCGCCGTACACGGGCAGGTGCCCGACGCGACCGAACCGACCGTGGGCGCCCTCCGACACCTCGCCGTTCGTGACGAGCCCGAACCCGACGCCCGCCCCGACCGTGACGAGTGCCATCGAGGTGACGCCCGCGCCGGCACCGATCCAGTGCTCCTTGGCCGTGAGCGCGTCGACGTCGTTCACCGTGAAGGTCACGAGCCCCGTCCGGCGCTCGAGCATGTCCGACAGCGGGACGTCGCGCCAGCCGAGGAACTGCGACACCTCGACCAGGGTCACGCCGTCACGGGTGACCACGTCGCCCGGCACCGAGACGCCGAGCGAGCAGATCGCCGGCGACGCTGCCCGGAGCCGGTCGACGACCTCGCCGACCTGGGCCACGAGCGCGTCGGGCGATGCGTCACGCAGCACTTCCTCGTGCAGGGCGAGCACCCGTCCCGCGAGGTCGGTGACCGCCGCGTACAAGCGGTCCTGCGTGAGCTTCACGCCCACGAACTCCCACACGCCCTCGCTCGTCCGGAGGAGCTCGGACGGCCGGCCGGTGGCGCCACGCACCCCTGTGCCGACCTCGATCACGAACCCGTGCTCCTGGAGCGTCCGCACGGCCCGCGTGAGGCTCGCCCGCGACAGGCCGAGCGACCGAGCGATCTCGGCTCGGGAGAGCACACCGTGCACGAGGATCTCGCGCAGGGCGGACCTCGTCGCATCGGTCAACACCGGCCACACCGGACCCGGGTCGATCGCTGCTCGATCGAGCTGCTCGGTCATCGGTCCCCTTCGTTCGTCGGCCGATCATAACGCGCCTGGAAACGCAGAAAACCCCTGACCACGTGGTGGTCAGGGGTTTCCTGGTGTTGCAACGTTGAGTCCGGCGGCGTCCTACTCTCCCACAAGGTCCCCCTTGCAGTACCATCGGCGCTGAGAGGCTTAGCTTCCGGGTTCGGAATGTGACCGGGCGTTTCCCTCTCGCTATGACCACCGGAACACCT